>CAIJIZ010000744.1 GCA_903820735.1 uncultured Pirellula sp. | reverse complement strand
GAACCGGAGAACCGAGTGCGTCCGTTTCTGGAGCGATTCAAAACGATTCCCACGGTGGTGCTAGACACGGATGGCTCTGTGTCCAAGCAGTATGCAGTCTCAGCCATCCCGCATACGGTTCTCATTGATCGTGATGGAGGAATCGCCGACATTTTTGTGGGCGCGAGTGAAGAGAACGAGGAATCGCTTCGGAAGAAGATCGACGAATTGCTAAAGTAGTCTTTTTGGGGAGCCCATCACCGCTTGTACATCACCGCTTGTACATCACCGACCTGCACCGCCCGCTTATGCATCACCAAGCATTGGTAGCATATCATTGCTGCCAATGCAGCCCTTTCTTGCTAGCGAATACCTCTTATTGCTAGCATTTCACATCTGACTCGTCGCGGTTCAGGGACTGTCCCCAGTCAAAGCTGCCTTATTTGCTAGCAAACCCGTCAAACAGGTCGCGGTTCAGGGACTGTCCCCAGTTTCGGGCAGCTTTCCTTGCTAGCAAATGGTGATAAAAGTCACGGGATTTTTCGTTTTCTCCGCCCGAGTGACCAAAGGTGTCACTACCCAACTCTTCAATAAAACACGTCAGCTCCCAACTTCCAAAGGAGCACACCTTGTTCCCTCCTACTCTTTGCATCGAAGGAATGATCCATGCAAACTCAAATCCCACCTCGCTTCTTTCAAATGCTCCAAGAAGTCTGGGGGTTCTCCAACCTAAGAGAATCTCAAGTACAAGCTATCACCGCAGCTCTAGACGGAAACGACGCGTTGGTCGTCGTACCCACCGGCGGCGGAAAGTCTCTTTGTTACCAAGCTCCAGCCGTGTTCCGAGGCGGTGTTACCATCGTCATCAGCCCCCTGATCGCCTTGATGAAAGATCAAGTCGACTCTCTGAAACAACTAGGTATCCCCGCCGCCCGCTGGGATAGCTCCCTGACTCCTTCGGAAAAACGCTCTATCATCTCCGGACTGAACGAACAGAAAATTCGCCTCCTCTTCGCTTCTCCCGAACGCGCCCTCCAAAAAGACTTCCTTGACTTGTTCCGCGGGAACAATGTTCACTCCATCGCAATTGACGAAGCTCACTGCGTTTCTCAATGGGGACATGACTTTCGACCCGAATACAGAAACCTACTGAACCTTCGTAACGCATTCCCAAATGCCTCGATGATGGCATTGACCGCAACAGCAACCGAACAAGTACAACAGGATATCGTAAACCAACTCCAACTTCGCAACCCCTCCATATCCGTTCACTCCTTCGATCGACCAAATCTCACTTACCGTATCCTCCCGAAAGAAAATGTCGTTGAACAATGCTGCCGCATCATCGATCGACACAAATTCAACTCAACCCCCAACCAAGACCATAGTGCTTCGAATGACACACGTATCGGCGGCATCATCTATTGCTTACGACGTACAGATGTCGATCAGCTTACCACAGCACTCAAACAAGTCGGCTACTCCGCTATCGCTTATCACGCTGGACTAAGCAACGAAGAACGCCAGCGAGCGCAAGAAGCATTTATGAACGAACAAGTGGACGTTGTCGTCGCTACCATCGCTTTCGGCATGGGAATCGATCGGTCGAACGTCCGTTTCGTCATACACACTTCCATCCCAAAATCGATGGAGAGCTACCAACAAGAAACCGGACGCGCCGGACGAGACGGTTTGAACTCCGAATGCATTCTGCTTTTCTCCATGCGCGACGCGAATTCCATCACAAAGCTAATTGAGAAGTCAGCAGAAGAGAATCAATCTTCACCCGAATGGATTCAGACCCAACTAAAAAACCTTCAAGACTTTGTTGCTTTCTGCAAAACCCCTTGCTGCAGACACCGCAGCATCACCGAGTACTTCGGACAAAACTACTCATTGGAAAACTGTAACGCTTGCGACTATTGCCTAGGTGAATTGGATGTTGTCAAAAACAGCAAGGTAATCGCTCAAAAAATACTATCCTGTGTTCATCGAATGGGTGAACGATTCGGCATGAACGCCATCACCGATGTGCTCATCGGTTCAAACGCACTTGAAATCCAGAAACGAGGGCATCAGTCCCTCAGCACCTTCGGTATCCTGAAGGAATTCACTCGCAAAGAAATTCGGAACTGGATCGAGCAACTCGTAGGCTTGAACGCTCTATGCGTCGATGGACAACAATACCCTGTCTTAAAGCTTGGGCCAAAAGCAAAGGCAATCCTATTTGGTTCCGATACTCCAGTCCTGACTCAACTCAGTGGTCCCATCTCCGACGAAGGTGGAAAATCACTGGCGCGGTTTTTCTATGACCAAACCCTCTTCTTTCGACTTCGAGAATGGCGCCACGAAACCGCTTCACAAGTCGGAGTGGCTCCGTCGATCTTATTCCCTGACTATGTACTCGCAGAACTTTCTGCGAAACGCCCTTCAACAATCGAAGCCATGCGCAGCATTACAGGGATTGGCGAGCAACAATTACAAGCTCATGGCCTACACATTCTCGAAGTAATTCAATCCTACTGCGAACTTAAACTTGTCTCCATGGACCAACCTTTGACATTTCCATCCTCTGCACTAAGGAGCAGTTACGACGAATTATTCCGAACTGCAAAACCTATCGCAGAAATCGCAACGCTCTTACGCGTGACAGAGGAAACCGTCACGAAATACCTTGTCGATGCAATACTGGCTGGGGAAGTCTCTAATATCGACCCTTGGGTTCCTCCCGACACCACCCGCCAAATCTGCTCAATCGCAGATAAACTTGGTGGAGATAGACTAAAACCCATCTTCGAAGAACTTCAAGGACAAACCACCTACTCCGCGATTCGACTTGCTATGGCTATCCGAAAGACAGGAGCATTACAAAAAGTCACTTGATCGATTCGCAATTAACACCAAAACGACTCGCTTCGATCACGGTGCACGCGACTCAGTAAGCTTGCCTGCAATTTCAAATGCCATCTCCAAAGCTTGCTCGTAATTCAATCTTGGATCCACCTGGGTCTGATATGCCGACTCTAAATCGGATTCTGTCAGCCCTCTGGATCCACCGACACATTCGGTGACGTTGTCACCAGTGAGCTCTAAATGCGCTCCTCCAAGATGCGAACCGCACGCATGATGAATCGCGAAAGAGAGTCGCAACTCATCGACGACATCATCGAATCGCCGTGTCTTACGACCGTGGGCAGTGCTCACAGTATTTCCATGCATCGGGTCACATACCCACAACACCCGACGCTCCTTACGTCGAACCGCTTCAATCATCCCTGGCAATCTCGCTTCAACATGCTGCCTACCTAAGCGATGAATCAAGGTTAACCGACCTGCTTCGTTCTCCGGATTCAGCCGATCAATCAACTCTATTAACTCATCCGGAGAAACCTTGGCTCCGATTTTCACCCCAATCGGATTACGTATCCCACGAAAATACTCCACATGCGCACCGCTCAAAGACCGCGTTCTCTCACCGATCCAAGGGAAATGGGTTCCCATGTTGTAATGGCCTATCCCGCGAATACTCGGTCGGGTAAGCGCGGACTCGTAAGGCAACAACAGAGCTTCGTGCGATGTGAAAAAGTCAACCCGTCGCAACTCGTTAACTGTACTACCTTCAAGAATCGTCTCCATGAACTTCAGTGCATCCCCCAACGACCGCACCAAATCGCGATAACGTTTCGCAACCTCCCCTTTAACCTCGTTGACAAACAACAGGTTCCAGTTCTCAGGATGATGCAGATCAGCAAATCCACCTTCACTGAGGGCACGGATAAAATTTAGCGTCGCCGCCGATCGATCATAGCCACGCAATAACCGCTTCGGATCCGGAATCCGTGACTCTTGCGTAAAGTCGAATCCATTCACGATGTCACCGCGATAACAAGGCAGGGTAACCCCATGAATCGTCTCCACATCGCTTGACCGTGGCTTCGCATACTGCCCTGCGATTCGTCCGACTCGGATAATGCGTTTTCGAGAAGCAAACACAATCACCAAACTCATTTGCAAGAGCAGCTTTAGTTTGCTCGCAATCGATTCGGTCTGACATCCATCAAAGGTCTCCGCGCAATCTCCACCTTGCAAAAACCATGCTTCTCCACGCTGCGCAGCTGCGATCGAATCTTTTAAATGATCGATCTCCCAGCTTGTGACTAACGGCGGCAAGCGTCGCAATTGATCGACGGATCGGTCCAGCTCGCCCATTTCGGGATAGTTAGGCTGCTGGGCTGCGGGAAACTGTTTCCAAGACTCTGGAGTCCAAGCTGCTGTCATTCGATTTACTTCCTCAAGGAATCCGAAGTCACGGTTGCCCAAGCACCAACACTTCACGGGTTTAACTTATTCAGCCAATACTTGCGCTCAGGCACGGCTACCACAACGCAAAAGGATAGCTTGAACAAGGCTTTTTGAAGAGGGTTTAGTAACCTCCGGGCATCGAAAATTCCCCACCCTGAGCCGCAAAATCCGCGTGGAATTCGGAGGCCTTATTGAGGAACCGCGTGTAGTTCTTTTCCCACACTAAATCGACATCTCCAATCGGCCCATTTCGCTGCTTGGCAATGATAATCTGCGCCTGGCCTGCCACTTCCGCAGCCTCCTCCGGTTTGCGGTAGTACTCTTCTCTGTGAACGAACATCACTACGTCAGCATCTTGCTCAATCGCACCAGACTCACGCAAATGACTTAATCTTGGCCGGTGATCCTTGGAATCTTCCGCTTGGCGGTTTAATTGGGATAAGCAAAGCACAGGCACACTCTGTTCCCGCGCCAACATTTTCAGTCGCCTAGCAATCTTCGCTACTTGCTCCTGTCTTGGGTCTTTGGAATTATCAGGTTCGATTAATTGCAGATAATCAATGACTATCAATCCAAGAGGCCGATTCCCCTTTTTCGTCTCTTGCTGCGTTATTCGCCTTGCTACCGCAGCGATCTCGCTCACCGTTCGACTCGGTGAATCATCAATATACAAGGGTGAAGTACTGATCTCGCCTGCATGCTTGAGCAACCTTTGCTGCTCTTCATGTGTGATCGTTCCAACCCGCATCCGGGACCCATTAACCTTGGCCACCGAACACAAAAGCCGGTCGACCAACTCAATCGAGTTCATTTCCAAACTCACAAACAAAGTAGGAGCTCGCTCCCTCATCGCGACTTGCTCGGCAATATTCATCGCAAAGGCAGTCTTCCCCATACTAGGACGGGCCGCGAGAATAACCAATTCTCCATTATGCAAACCGCCCGTCATGGTATCGAAGTCGCTAAAGTGTGTCATGACACCGGAAGCTAACTGCTGACCTTGCATCCTCAAGTCAATACGTTGCAAAGACTCAGTTAGAATGTCGGATACCATCCGCGCATGCGAACCAGTTTTCTCGTCTTGAATCTGAAAGATCTTTTCTTCCGCTCTCGCAATAAGCTTCTGCGCATCGATCGACTCGTCATAAGCTTCCTCGAGTATCTCTGTGGTCGCTTCAATTACCCGACGCACAACCGCCTTCGATTGGATAATCTCCCCATAATAAACGGAGTGTGCGGCGTTCGGTACCGCGTGCGCCAATTCCGCCAAATAAGCAGCACCCCCCACCAATTCAAACTGACTGGTCGACTTAAGCTGGTTGACCAATAACGCGACATCGACTTTCTTACCAGAATTGAACAAGTCAACCATGGCTTCGTAAAGAATCCGATGGGCATCATCATAGAAATCGTCCGCCCGCAGAATCAACGACAATTCGTTGATAACCTCTGAATTGAGGATCACGCACCCAAGCACGGCTTTTTCAGCGGTTAAATCATAAGGAAGCTCGCGGTTCACAATAGACGAAGCTTCCGATCGACCGGTCCTTCCTTTCCAATCACCCTTCTCACCCCGAGGCTTGCGATTGGCACTGCTCATGATCCGTTCCTCCGAGTGAAAACACCGACAATTCCCCAACGAGCGTCGGCATTGTATCCTGCACTAGGAATCGAAAAAAGCTCAGCGTAGATTTAGTAGCCCCCCTGCTGGGAACTACATAATGCAGGTAATCTGTCCCAGAGGAGCAATTACGGAGATCCAAATGGATCATCATTTCCGCTAGCGTTTGAAGTCCCGGCAGGAGTACCAAATGCATCGTCATTTTGTGCAGCCTGGCGTCCAGATGTTGCTCCTGGCTTCGCCCCAGTATTCTTCTGCCCTGCATCTTTATCAGGCAGTGCATTGACCATCGTGGGCATAATGGCTCCTTCTTCACGTAAACAACTCAAGTGCCCATCTCGAGTCACTAAAAACAATCGATCGCTCACATTGTTAGGTATCGCAACGTCAATTGGCACATTCGAAACTCCATCTACCTTTCCATCAGAAAGCCGAAGTCGGTTTAAGTGACCGTGATCATTTTTCACATACAAATGCTCTTTACCAATCGAAAGCACGGCTTCGACATGTCCTACGTGAGCATCCCAAGAATGTGCTCCGGTGGTCAAATCCAGAGCTACCAAGCGACCGTCGTCCGATAAAACGAAAACTTGCTTGTTACTCACCACAGGCGTTTGGCTTACGGGCATCCCTAAATTCGCTCGCCATAGATAGGAGCCGGTCCGATTTGTTGTGGCATGAATTACCGTCCCGTAACTGCTCACAAAAACGAACCCTTGCGGTGTCGCGACAGGCTTACTGTCAACCGGTTCGCCCAAATTCACCTTCGACCACATCTTGGGAACATTTTCATTGCGAACGAGGAACATTGCGCCTTGGGAAACCCAAGCCAAATACTCGCGATCCAACGAACCAGCCACACCGTCGCGATTCTCGGTCCCACCCCTTAACACCACAGGTGCAATGTTAGGGTTCTCGATCGAATAACCAACCAATCGTCCTTGTGTCGAGGGAACGACCACTCTCGTCTCCAACGCAGTCGGTGTTGCAACAGGAGTAAACGCTAACCTCGCATTGTTGACCAAATTCCCCGTCTTCAACTCCAAGGCATAAAAGGAATTGCCGTTGAGTACCACTACGTAATCGTCCGACACGCCAGGTCCAAGAATCGGTAAGTCAGCCCGTGGAACGGAGTTCTGCCACAGCAATTCTCCCGATTCACCATCGATGGCTGTGATCACTCCATTCTTAGCTACAGCGACCACATAGATTACCGGTTCACTGAAAGTCCTTACGGTTGCCTGCTTTCCCAACACCGAATAAGTCTTGACCAACTTGTCCGCTTGCGCTTTAGCACCGTCGAGCCCTAATACAGGAACCGGACTGGTCGGCTTACCATCCAAGATCAATTTATCTAACGCCCCACGATCGACTTGCCGAGCATCGATTCGCTCAAGCAATCGATTTCCGACAAACACATCTACAAACTCACGTCTATCCTGCGAATGAGGCCAAACCACCAAGCTTTCTGTACCTTGGGCCAGTGCTGCTCCGCCGACACTGTTTTCCCAAGCGACCTCAAGCCCCAAGGGCGTAACGGCGCGACTGTTGACTTGAGCTACTGCGACCGGCGAGAAACTTTCGCCTAGCATGCCACCGACAAGCCCAAGAGACAAACACGCCCCCGCCATCCACTTTTGTATCAAAAGCGAATGACGCCAGGCTGCATCCTGCTGAATTGAACCGGGCTGAATTGAATCGCTACCAAGGTTTGCATTGCGCAAAGTAACACCTACGACTAACTGGGACAGTTTTGCAGTTCTGAATCTCATCGTGCCAACCTTCAATGTTTCCACTCGCCAAGCGCCCTTGGGCACTTTGATTGTCTCAAGCCATGCAATCCATCGAATTCATCGGCCTTCATCGTACTCTCTACCCCCAGAAATGCGAGTTTTTTCCGGGGCTTAACCTGAACAGCCCCGCCCTTCTCCGAATGTACGAATAATTCCGGCTTGCGCCGCCTCACTGGCGCCCCCCCCTGAAAAACCCGGAAAAATCAGAACAATCGGAATTTCTTCACTCCAAAACCATCCACACCCACCCCACCCTCACCCCTTTCATGAAAAAATGGAACTTACCAAGAGAAAGTTTGACGATAGAAGGGGGTCTGTTTACGATCTAGGAGGTTGAAGTCGGAGAAGGTTCGTGTACTCCGACCAGATTGATTTTTTGATGACGAGGTAGTTCATGGCTCGCGATCGCAATCTATATGTTTGGCAAGCTTACGTCATCGTGATGTCGTTCGTGAGTCTTCTTTGTATCGGGGCCCTTGCCTACGTAGCCTTCCAAGCGGAAACCAATTACAAAACCGTTCAGGAAGCCCGAAAGGCCGCGAGCGATGCTGATGCGAAGCTACGCGAAGAAGTGAGAAAATCCCAGCTGCTTGAAATGGTTCTCGGTGCTCGTCAATCAAACCAAGCAGAGTTTGATCAAGCCGCCTCGTCCTTCTCGGGTAACGCCGATATGGCAAGCATCCAGAGCAAGTATGTCGCAGACATGGCTCTTCTCGGGCCAAACGTCACCGAAAAGAACTACCGAAAACTCGTCGAAACCCTCATGCAAACCGTCCGTGAGCGAAACCTACAAGTCGATGCTCAAGCCAAGCGCGAAGAAGACCTCAAATCTAAGTATGATGCTACGATCAAACAGGAAACTGATGCTCGCGAAGCTGAACGCAAACGAGCAAACGAACTCGCTCAACAACTAGAACAGACTCAAGTCGCATACGCTCAAAAAGAGAAAGAGCGTCAAGATGAAATCACCAAGATCCAAACAGACCGCCAAAAACTCGCTCAACAAGCGGAGACCGAAAAACGAACCAACCTCGGTGAAATCGACAAACTAACCAAAAAACGTGATGAACTCGCTCGACAAAATGAGCTTCTCGGTAAACAACTCGAGGAGATGAAAGGGGAAGACTTCCAGTACGTTCAAGGCAAGATTACAGAAGTCGTCGACGGGGGCCAAACGGTGTATCTAAACCTCGGCAAAGCAGATGGCCTTCGACCCGGCGTGCGATTCTCCGTACTCGATGACGAAGCGAACCGCGCAGCAGACGCTGAGCCCAAAGCTCGAATCGAAGTCATCGAAGTCAATCAGCAAACCGATCACCTTGCACGCGCTCGCGTTCTGCCAGACCGTCGTACAAACACTATTCTTCGCGGTGACCGAATCTACTCTCCAGCTTGGCAACCAGGCCGCAAAGTTAGCTTCGGTCTCGTAGGAAAACTCGATATCGACGGCGATGGAAAAGACGACCGCGAAACCGTCAAAGCGCTCATCGCTCAAAACGGTGGAGAAGTATCCGTCGACCTCCGACCCGACGGTCGCACTGAAGGTGCCTTGAGTGTCAACACGCGATGGCTTGTTGTGGGCGACGAATTCAAAGTTCTCGGTGGAACTCTTGATGGAGCCACCGAAGTCATGGCCAAACGCCGCGCTGAACTTGAGCAACAAGCCAAGTCAATGGGTGTCAGCCGCATCAATCTAGATAAACTGATGGGTTACCTCCGTGGTACCGGTGACGAAGATGTCGTACCGCTTGGTAGTGCTACTCGCGCTTCGGACTTCAAACGCCGAGAAGCACCACCGGCACCAGGCCGCGGCCGAGTATCAGGGCTGTATCAATCACCTGACGGAAAACTCGTTCCGAATAACGAACCCTAATTCGATTGCATTCAGGCGATCGGCTCAAACGTAGACCACGCGATCCAATAAACGCTCCTCGGAGTTCAAACTCTGAACGACAAACCACTTAACGGATCGCTGGTCGATGTCATGACCGACGATAGAATCAAGCTTCACGGGTTTCTAGTCCAACGCTCGCTCAATCACATCGAAGACGATTGCTCGGCCACTGACATCCAATCGCAACCATCCAGTTGCCTTTGGATCATCGTCCACGGTGTAAACGGAAACTTCTACGGATCCACTCTCCTAACGGACCTCGCACGAACGGCACTTGCGGCAAACCATGACGCACTGCTAGTCAATACGCGTGGCCATGATCTTGCCACCTTCGGATCTGCTGAATTCCCCGCTCGCCTTGGGGCCATGTATGAATCGCTGGGCGACGCATATCGCGACCTACAAGCCTGGACGGCCTTTGCCCATTCGTTGAACTACTCCCAAGTCGGGATCATCGCTCACTCCCTAGGAGCGGTCAAAACCACGTATGTCGCAGCCCACCACTCCCTGAACGTCCAACGAATCGTCGCTCTCTCACCTCCACGCCTGAATACCGAACTTCTGCTTACAGACCCAGAAAAACAGAAACTCTTCAAAAAGCACTTGGAATTAGCTGGTCACTGGTGCGAGCAAGGCGAACCCCACCACATCATTCGAGTCCGATTTCCTATGGCAAATTGGGTGTCGGCGAGCACCTACATCGATCGGTACGGAAACGGCAACAAGTACGATTACCTTGCGTGGGCAACGAAAATCCAAATCCCAACACTTTGGATGTTCGGCGAAATAGAAGTCACCAAAGGATCGGTAAACTTCAAACATGCAGATCAGGCATTAGAAGAACAATTTCAAGCGACCTTCGATGGGAAGTCAAAACGACTACATCGAACCATGGTGATTCCGGAAGCCGACCACTCTTACAATGCCACTCGCAACGCGCTTTCGCAGTCCCTGCTCTCTTGGATCCACTAACACGGAGTCCTCCTAAGCTGTACACCGAAGTGGGCAGGGCTTGAAATTAAGCTACAATATCCCGCTGTACTCGGCGATCCTTCGACCAAGTCGTCGCAAGCGCGTATTTTATCTCGCCAATTGTCCTCAAGATATCACCTGACTGAATGCCAATCATGACTGGAACTTCCCCCGCCTGGCTCGCTAGCCCATCCGACGTATCCGAAGCCAAACAACGCCTCGATGCGCATACCGTAGAAACAGTCCAATGGCACTTCCACGAATCCACCGGATCACCATTCTGGCTTGGAAAAAAAGCGGAATTGAAATTTGATCCGCTCAAAGAAATCAAATGCTTTGATGACTTGAAGAAGTTCCCTATGTTCGAAGACGAGTGGCTCCGCGGTGGCCCTGTTGAACGCTGGATTCCAAAAGGCCTCGCAGGAAAACCGACCTACGTCTTCGAGACCGGTGGGACGACAGGAATCCCCAAAAGCCGCGTTGTAATCGATGACTTCCGGATCGATTACGAACTCTTCAGCCACACCCTGCCCGACGAATATTTTCCTAAAGGGGCGAATTGGTTGATGCTCGGCCCTTCCGGCCCCCGTCGCCTGCGACTTGCCGTTGAACACCTCTGCCAATATCGGGGAGGAATTTGCTTCTGTATCGATCTCGACCCGCGCTGGGTGATCAAACTGATCAAGAAGGGATGGATGGAACATCTTGAAGAGTACAAGAAGCATTGCATCGACCAAGCAATCACCATCCTGACGGCCAACCATAACATCAAAT
Source organism: uncultured Pirellula sp. (assembly GCA_903820735.1). Classification (GTDB taxonomy): domain Bacteria; phylum Planctomycetota; class Planctomycetia; order Pirellulales; family Pirellulaceae; genus JBKCUI01. Next base: position 8,672 of record CAIJIZ010000744.1, on the reverse strand, counting down.
GCATGTTCGCAACGCCGAAGCTTCTCGAATCCCTCGCGATGGGACTTGCAGAAAAAGGAACCACGCTACGTGAATGTGGTATCACCGGTATCTTTTCAGGCGGAACGGAATTCACCCCGCAATGGACTCGCTTCTGCGTCGAAGAACTCCTCGAAGGCCTTCCTGAACAAAGCGGCGTCTACATGACTCCAACCTACGGTAACACTTTGATGGGCCTAGCTTGCTCGCGACCTATCACCGACGAAGACGACTACACCATTGCGTACTATGCGCCGCAACCGCGGGCCGTAGTCGAAATCGTCGACTTCGACGACTCAGATAAAGTTGTAGAATATGGGAAAACCGGACGCGTCAAACTCTACACGATGACCAAAGAATTCTTCGTGCCAGGCTTCCTCGAACGCGACGAAGGCGAACGAGAGCTACCATTCGAAAAGTATCCTTGGGATGGTGTCTCCGGTGTGAGACCCTTCCACGGTTTCGCTTCCACAACAACCGTTGGTGTCTACTAAATTACCCTTCGCAAAATACCGCCGGAGTCGCCACTTCACCGTTCAAAATACACGAGTGAATCCGCAACTCCGGCTTTGCGTTTATTTCCAAAACAACCCCTCCATTCCATTCGAATCTCACCATGCTGACAATCCAACCCCTGCGATGGGGAAAACCTTACAAGTCCCTCGACACCTTCGATGTTATTCACTTCGATACCGGCGAATCCATTGCAAAAATCGGCCAAGTTAATGGCGGTATGGTGCAGATGGATATGCGAAAAGCTGACCAAGCTCGCAAAGCACTGCGTGCATTCTCGTGCGATGACTTGATCAAGAAATGCGAACATGCAGCGAAACTTTTCGAACATGAACCACTCCCCGTCGGCGATGGCATGCAGTCAGTAAGCGACTTCATCCACCAACAGTCCGCCAGCACCGGGTTACCCGAGCACATGTGCCAAAGCAACATGAAGAAGAACTGCTTTGTGCTAAGCAACATGAGCAAAATCCTGAGTTGCCTTACCCGTGGACTCCCCCTGGATATCTACACCAAAGGATATGGAGACGAAGGTCGCGGAGTAACTGTCAGCTACCAATGCCAATCACCGGTCCTTGGAGCTGTTCTTCCGAACAACTCTCCTGGCGTCCACACACTGTGGCTTCCCGCTGTCCCTCTCCAAGTAGGACTTGTACTCAAACCCGGTTCCCAAGAACCTTGGACTCCATATCGAATGATCAGCGCGTTCATTCAAGCCGGAATTCCAGCTGAAGCGTTCTGCCTTTATCCAGGCGGGCACGACGTTGGCTCGACCATTATGAGCAAATGCTCTAAGTCCATGATCTTCGGTAGCGCACAGACTGTCCAGCAATACTCCGGCAACCCTCACGTCCAAGCTCACGGACCAGGCTTCTCCAAAATCCTTCTCGGTGATGACATTGTCGATCGTTGGGAAGACTACCTCGACATGATGGTAGAAAGCGTCGCAAGCAATTCGGGACGTGGATGCATCAACTGCTCCGGTATTTGGGCTTCAAGACATACGAAGCAGATCGCCGAAGCGATCGCTGCTCGCATAGGACCAATGGAAGCCCTCCCTCCTACCGACCCGAAAGCGGAACTTGCTGCGTTTACAAACAAACAGATGGCAACCGGTACATGGGCAATGATCCAACAAGACCTTGCAGAATCAGGCGTCACCGACATGACTGCGAGCTATGGACCACGCCTCGTCGAACGCGAACGATGCGGGTACTTGCGTCCAATGGTCATCCACGCTGACTCACCAACGCGCGGAGTAGCTGCCAAGGAATATATGTTCCCATTCGTCTCAGTCGTAGAGTGCCCTCAAAAGGACATGATCAAGTCGATTGGGCAAACCCTCATCGGTTCGGCTATAACTCACGATGCCGCTTGGATCGACGAGCTGACAAACGCAGTGAACATCGATCGACTCAATATCGGTTCTATAGCAACAAACCGCTTGAACTGGCTTCAACCCCACGAAGGCAACCTCACTGAGTTTCTCTTCCGAAACCGAGCATATCAGCTTGCCAACTGATGTTCGATGCCAACCAATTTTCGACTTGAACCTTGCTTTCAAAGCTATGTGCTTTGAAAGCTCCGTGCCGAGTGTTAGACTCGGATAGGTTTAAACGTCGATGAGGCTACATCGAGACAAGCGATTCGTTTGCCTCTGCTCAAGTATCTACGTACCGTGCCGGGTCGCTTGCGCCCGCCGCACCGCTTCGAGCAGATCATTTCGCTCGGTGGTCCCCTTGGACAACACGTCTAATACCCGACCGTTAAGCCTTGCGTGATCCTCCGGCGTTAACATCTTGCTAGTCAACACCAAGACAGGAATCTTCGATAACGTCGGATGCGTCCTCAGCCGGGCAACCAATTCAAATCCATCCATCTCTGGCATCATCAAATCTAGTAAAACCAACGAGGGTGGAGATGCCTCCATACAAGCAAACGCCTCACGTCCATTGCTTGCCTTTTCAATCTTCCAACCATCCTTTTGAAGTATCCGCGTAACAAGCTCGCTGCTGGCCGGATCATCTTCAACAACCAAAATCCGATCAGGATCGTTTCGGGGAAGCAATCGATCCAAGCAAACCTGAAGCTTCCCCCAGTCGATGGGCTTCGTCAAACAATCGGTGGCTCCCAAGGCCATGGCAATTTCATTGTTTTCCACAACCGAGAGCAATACGACCGGGGTAGTCGAAAGATGCACATCGGCTTTGATCGCCGCTAATACCTGCCAACCGTTCATCTGTGGCATCATTACATCAAGCGTAATGATGTCCGGTCGGTGAGAGCGGGCAAGCACCAGTCCGGCCTCGCCGCTCGTTGCCATGATCACCCTATACCCGTCCTTCGATAAGCTGCGGCTAATCAAATCCAGCGCATCAGGATTATCATCGATCGCAAGCACCGTCCCGCGGATCGCTTCTCCTCGTATCGTTCCTCCTCGGATCACATCCGTTTTAATCGCGGAGTTTGCTGCAGATTGAGAATCCCCCGCACCACCAAGTCCGCTCGGAGCCAAGACAGCCGATGCGATCCGAGGTAGTTCAATCGTAAAGGTCGAGCCTTTACCAAGCTCGCTTGACACACGGATATCTCCACCGAGCATTTGGCATAACCGTCGGCTGATCATAAGTCCTAAACCAGTACCGCCATACTTTCGAGTAGTCGATTCATCCGCTTGAACAAACGCCTGAAACAACTTGGCAATTTGATCACTGGTCATACCTATGCCGCGATCGCATACGGCAAAAGACACGTACTCCTCGCGTTCATGTGACTGCGTCGAGATCACCAAATCGATCACGCTATTTTGCGAGAATTTACATGCGTTCGAAAGCAAGTTCATCAGAGACTGCCGAACCTTCATCGCATCGCTGTACATCGCGCCGATTTCCGCAGGGCAATGCACTGCAATCCTATTGTGGTTCTTCAACGCAATCGGCTCTATCGTCGAGACAATGTCTTGAACAAGCTCACCGATCAAGAACGACTCATGATGCAGAGTCATCTTTCCTGACTCGATTTTGGAAAGATCCAATACATCATTGATCAATGCCAACAAATGCTTCCCTGCATTCCTGATCTTTTGCAAATCAGCAGCGACCTCCTCGGAACTCATCAAGCCGGCATCTTCGATAAGCATTTCCGAATACCCCAAGATCGCATTCATCGGAGTACGCAATTCATGACTCATGTTGGCGAGAAAAACCGTTTTAGCTCGACTCGCCTCTAACGCTTGATCGCGAGCGACGATCAATTCGGTATTCATACGTTCGTTCTCATGCTCTACGCGCAATCGATGCAAGCTCATCCCGAGCTGGCAACCAATCGACCCAAGGAACCGAACCCAACGCTCCGACCATGTGGTATCTGTATTTCCAACTTCCAGTCGTATGTATCCAACCGCTCGCTGAGAAACATAAATTGGAATTGCGAAATGGCCATCTACTACTACAAGCCCCGCGTCATCTGCGACGCTACAATCGGGTACAGCATGCTCCCCAGCAGCCTTCTCGGTCGAAGATCTAGCCATACGCTGTACGTCAGGAAGCATATCAACGACGTATGACTTCGCACCTAGACTCCCCGTTGCAAGTAACTCAGAAGCGACTAACTCTACTAAACGTGACTCCACCCGTTCATGCTGCATCACCAAATCCAAACGAGTCTGCAAATCAAGCTCCTCGCCTCGTCGGACAAGTTTGGCTTCTCTCTCCTGAGCTTCCTCCAATGCTGCCAACAACTCGGCAGCATAAGCATTCGCGTCCGCAAGCGCTAGAACCTTGCGATGCAATTCCGCATTGGAGTCCCTTAAACGGATTAATTCACTCTGTAAATTAACGTCCGATTCGTCGTTCATGCATATCGCCTATCGACCATTAAATAAACAATGTGACCTTGGACTTTGCCGCGTCCTCCAAGTAGGTTGCGACCCCTCCGAATTCAACGCCGGGCAGCAACTCCTCACGAGTTATTCCCATCACGGTCATCGAAGTTTCACAAGCTACCATTCGAACTCCCATCTCTTGAGCCATCTCTATCATACTGGGCAACGATTCAACATTCCGCTGGCCCATCAAGTACTTGAAAAATATAGGCCCTGCCCCACCCATATTCATACGACTCGTCGGCACGCTCTTCGGCCCGTTGGGCAACATCGCCGCAACCATCTTCTCTCCGATAGACTTGCCGGCATACTTCTTGGATACTCTCAAAGCGTTTAGCCCCCAGAAGGTGAAAAACATGGACACTTCCATGCCCATCGCAACAGATCCTAACGCGATAGTAAACGCCCCAAAGAGAGGATCAAGTTCACCGGAAAAGACCACCAGGGTGGTCCGATCCTCTGGTACGTTTCCACCACCTTGCTTAACCATTCCTCGCAAAGCCGCTAAATCCTGCTCGACCCCCGCAAGCCGCTTCGATACTCGTTCTTCGACGAGCCGATCTATCAACTTTGTAATCTCATCTTCGGTCAAGCTCATAAATCACCTAAGCCCGTTTCTCAAGCACCACTTTTTGCACCCCTTGCGATTCCTCAAAGGACTTCAAATCATGTCCCATTTTTCGCACCCAAGCTTCGATGTCACTCTGAAAAGAAGGATCGGAGGCCTCTACCCGTAAATGATCCCCAACTTGTAGTTCTTTCATCGCCCTAGAAATTCTCACAATGGGCATAGGACAATTCAAACCCTTGCAATCTAGTTCTACGCTCGCCATCGTCCAACTCCCAATTGAAAAATCTACGGAGCATTTCCAGCCTATAGAGTGTAGAGCTGGAGGAGCGTTTAGGATAGAGAAGTCAATCACGAAAAATATCCTAAACGACACGTGCAACCGCCATCAAGAATCAGTGAAAACGAATATAATCCCTAGCGAAAGCCAACTCTAGCCTAGCGGTCGTTCCGCGTACTCGCACTCCAATATGATGAACGACTCTCTCAGCTCCAAACTTCAACGCTGGATCGGATGTGCTGCTGCTCTCGTTTTTGCTTCCACCCTCGCACTTGTCTACTTCGCCTCAGCCCGAATCCTGACTGACCAAGCGGACGCAAGGTCGATGAATTCCGTTTGGAACAATACGTTCCGCCTCGATGACCTCATCCTTCGCGCTTCGGTGATTCCAAAACTAACCGCAATCCGACAGCAAATCCACGGCGATACTCCAGACCCTTCGATGGGTAATTATCTGAAAAACGTCCTCGAATCGATTCCTGCTAAAGATGCTTACGGCATCTACATAGCATACGAAGATTTCAACTACGATTCCCCACAAGCGATGCCTTGGGTCGATCGTGCGCATTTGCCTGAACCTACCCTTGTTCAATACGATTACCACAATCAACAGTATGAGTGGTACAACGGTCCGAAGCAATCGAAAGAGCTCTTCATTACCGAGCCATACTTCGATGACGGTGGTTCGAATATCGGCATGGTCAGCATTACTTATCCATGCATAAGCAACGAGGGAAAGTACATCGGTACCGCAGGATTAGATCTTTCCCTAGATCGGATCCGCGAGATCGTCAATCAACTCGAATTCAATGCAGAGATCCCCTCTCTAGTTAGTCGTAATGGGCGCATCATCTCCCATCCAAACGCTTCTCTGATGCTTGGCGCAAACGGGCCAGGCGCTCACGTCGAAGAACTACCGGACGGAAAAGCAACACTTTCGAGTTCCGCAGGTATGAAAATCTTGCGGATTGACGGGGAAGACCGCCGCATCTATTGGGTCACGTCCGCCACCTCTGGCTGGAAACTTATCCTCAATGTCTCAAACTCCACAATCCTCGCACCAGTCCGAATGCTTGCACTGCAAATCGGCATTCTCTCAGCGACTGCCATGATTGCGATGCTAACTCTCCTCGCATGGATCGCTCGCCGTACCATCCAACCCATCCTCACTCTCACGCAAATCGTAAACAAAGCATCCAAGGGTGAATTCCAGAATAACGAACTGAAACCTCTGACCACTCGGAACGATGAGATCGGCATACTCTCAGACGCTTTCTCGAAAATGCAACAGGAGATCGCACAACGAGAGACGCAACTGCAATCCTGGAATCAACAACTAAGCAACCTTGTTGCCGACAAGACTCATCAACTTCAACTGGCGCTCGACGAAGCTCAATCCGCGAAATTCCAAGCTGAACAGGCAAGTCGCGTGAAAAGCGAATTCCTAGCCAATATGAGTCACGAACTTCGCACCCCAATGAATGCCATCATCGGGTACAGCGAAATGCTCATCGAAGAGCATTCCGAACAACCAGAACTTCAAGAGTCCGTCGTCGATCTTCAGAAAATTCAAATGGCAGGAAAACACCTGCTTAACATCATCAATGACATCCTCGACCTCTCGAAAATCGAAGCAGGGAAGATGTCCCTCTACATCGAACAAATCGATGTGGGAAACCTCTTGAAAGAAGTCTCTCAAACGGTCGCGCCACTGTTTAAGAAAGGGAAAAACGAATTCAAAGTCACTTCCACGGGCGACTTGCTTACCATCCTGAGCGACCAAACCAAAATCCGACAAACGCTACTGAACCTCTTGAGTAACGCCGCCAAATTCACCCACAATGGATCGGTCGAACTCTCAGTGTACCGCAATGAAGGAAGCATCTATTTCTCTGTCCGTGACTCAGGGATCGGAATGGATGAATCGCAAATCGCCAAACTCTTCGAACCCTTCACTCAAGCCGATGCATCCACTACGCGAAAATATGGGGGTACCGGACTCGGACTAACCATATCTCGCCACTTCTGCAATATGCTCGGTGGCTCCATCGAAGTAACAAGCAAAGTAGGAAGCGGATCGACATTCATAGTCACGCTTCCTACGGACTCGACACCGATCACTCTCAACACCGGTGAGAACAAATCATCGCTGAAATCCGCCACATCCAATCCAAACCTCCCGAATGTTCTCGTCGTCGACGATGACCCCAATACCATCGACCTAATCTCCCGGTTCCTAACCCGCGAAGGCTACCATGTCATCGGTACCACCGACCCTAACGAAGCAATCCCAGCTATCGAAAACAACCACCCTGTCCTAGCCATTATCGATCTGATTCTTCCAGGGACCGATGGGTTTGCTCTGCTGCGAAATCTCAAAGAAAACACAAAGACTTCTTCAACCCCTGTCGTCATGATCTCGATCACCCCAGATCGAAATACCGGTTTTGCATTGGGAGCACTCGACTTTCTACCAAAGCCAATCGAATGGTCACGACTCATTGGCATCCTCGACTCTATCCAAAACCAATCCCAATCAAAAAAACTACATGCCCTACTTGTCGAGGATGATCCGCAAACCGTCGAATTGACCCGCCGCGCACTGGAAAAACATGGGTGGTTTGTAAACACTGCCCAGCACGGACATGAAGCGATCGATTTCCTTCAAGCGATCTCCCCAGATATCATTTTGCTCGACCTGATGATGCCCGAAATGGATGGCTTTGAATTCATCTGCGAGATCAATAAACACCCGACTTGGCAACATATCCCAATCGTTGTCCTGACCGCGATGGACCTTAGCGAAACGCAACAGCAATTCCTTAAAACTCGATCGATCAACTTCTTGAAAAAAGGAGGGGTATCCACCCCTGAGCTATTGACCTACTTGCGTGACCATATCGCACTAATACAATCCCGGAACGACACACCGATCTCATAAAGAACAAGATCCGCTCGAGAATCACCCCATGACTAGAATTTTATTGGTTGAAGACAACGAACTAAACCGCGATATGCTCTCCCGCCGCCTCGAACGACGCGGTTTCACGATCTTGATCGCGGTCGATGGCCAAGAAGGCATCGACATAGCCACCGAACAGAAACCAGATATCATCCTGATGGATATGAACCTACCCGTCATCGATGGGTGGGAAGCAACCAAAGCGATAAAAGCCAATCCTGTTACTGCAAGCATCCCGATTATCGGACTGACCGCCCATGCCATGGCCGGGGATCGGGAAAAATGCCTAGCTGCTGGTTGCGATCAATACGACACGAAGCCCATCGACTTCCAATCCCTTCTCGACAAGATCGCCAGCCTGCTAGGGAATTAATCCTTCTACCGAAATCACCATGCAAGACTCCAACCCGCAACTCGAAAACGCACTCGCCCAAGTCCGCCACGACCT
>CAIJIZ010000743.1 GCA_903820735.1 uncultured Pirellula sp. | reverse complement strand
TGGAACCACGGGGATTGGAACTTGGAAACTCCGATCGAGTCTGCCCGTATTGACTGGGGAGCATCGCACAGTTCATGTCGAGCAAAGCATCAAGCTTGAGCGGGACGCGATGGGCTTACCGACCATCCATGCGCAAAGTCGGGAGGATGCCGCTTATGGGCTTGGGTATCTTCATGGTCAGGATCGTTTTTTTCAGATGGATTTGCTTCGTCGGATGACAGCGGGTCGGCTGTCGGAGTTGGTAGGCAAAGCGGCGGTGGGTACGGACAAGAGGTTTCGCAAGCATCGATTTGGTCAGATGGCCAAGGAGATTTACGATGAGCTAGCGGTCGACCAGAAGCTGCTGGTCGACGCTTATTCCAAGGGAGTCAACGAGGGATTATATCGGTTGGAGGATGAGCCGTTTGAGTACCAGGTGTTGCAAACCGTGCCGGAGGATTGGCAACCGAGAGATTCGTTTTTGGTCATGTTGACGATGTTGTGTGATTTGCAGCCGATGGATGGTTCTCCGGAGCAGGGGCTGACGTTGCTCCATGAGAAGGTCCCTGAGGAGGTTTTCAAGTATTTAGTCCGAAGTGGTTCGCGGTGGGATGCGGCCATCGATGGGACGGTGTTGGAGATGCCGAAGATTCCAGGTGAGGAGATCTGGAGTATGCGGCAGGGGAGCGATGAGTCGGGAGGTAGTACCGTTCAAGGGAATGTGCCAAGGGATGAGTTGGCTTGGGGGAGTTGGGCGCATCAAGAGGAATTGGAGTTTCGCGTTGGGAGCAATAACTGGGCGGTCAGTTCCGAGTTTAGTTCGCAGTTAGGTGAAGCCGAGGGGCAGGGCGTTGAGTCGAAGCGAGCGATCTTGGCATCGGACATGCATTTGGGACTGAATGTTCCGACGATTTGGTATCGAGCCGTGATGCATACGCCGAGTGTCGATGGTGAACAGCGAAGGCTTGTAGGGGTCACGTTGCCAGGAACTCCCGTATTGATCGAGGGTTCGAATGGTTCGGTGGCTTGGGGATTCACCAACAGTTACGGCGACTATGGAGATTTGATTGAACTGAAGATGGTCGGAGAGAATTCGTATGTGACACCTTCGGGAGTACGAGAGTTAGAGAGGGTGACCGAGACTTTTGAATACAGTGGGGGTAGCGAAGAAGGGACGTTTGAATGGAGCGTATGGGGCCCGGTGGTCGAGGAGCGAGATGGGCGGCGATTTGTGCATCGCTGGGTGGGTAATGATTCGAAGGCGTTCAATTTAAACATCGTACAAATGGAGTCAGCCGATACCATCGAAGAGCTTGCGCAGATCGTTCATCAAGTAGGGATGCCCAATCAGAATGTAATGATGGTCGATTCCAAAGGAGATATCGGCTGGACCGTATCGGGAAGGATACCGAAGCGCAAGGGTGAGCCCGCGTTGATCGCTGCGGATTGGTCTCAAGCAGAGGGATGGGATGGTTATTTAGAGTCCGATCAAGTCCCGATGGTTTTGCGTCCGGAATCGGGGCGGCTCTGGACGGCAAATAACCGGATCATGGGAGGTGAGTATCTCAAGAAGGTAGGTGACGGTCGCTTTGATCCCGGTGCGAGAGCCAAGCAGATCCGAGATCGCTTGTTCGAAAAAGAATCGTTTAGCGAAAGAGACTTGTTAGCGATTCAGCTGGATGATGAAGCGAGGATGATGAAGGTGTGGCAGGGTTGGTTGCGCGAGAGCATAGCTGGTAGTCCAGAGATAATTCAGGAGATAAGTCAGGAGATGCGGGGTTATGCGGAGCAGGAGGAGTTGCGAGCGAGTACCGATTCGGTGGCTTATCGGGTTGTGCATGAGTTTCGCAATCAAGTCTTAGCGAGAATTTATGGCGTGGATGTATCTCGGCGAGGGACGGTCGATTCGAAGAAGCGAGGTTTAGCGGGTCGATTGGGAATCGCAAGGTCGTTTGCGATTTCTTATGAGGATGTTGCAGAAGAGTTGATCGAGCAAAAGCCCCAGCATTGGTTACCGGCGGAGTATGAGAGTTGGGAAGCGTTGTTAGGGGATGCAGCGAAGCAGACGCAGGTAGAGTTGACGAAGGATCAGCCGTTATCGCAAGCGACGTGGGGCAAGCGGAATCAGGCGGCGATACGGCATCCGTTATCGCGAGCGGTGCCGGCGTTGGGAGTGCTGTTAGATATGCCGGCGGTGGAATTGCCTGGAGACAGTCATTTGCCCAGGGTGCAGAGTCCTTCGGCGGGAGCGTCTCAGCGGATGGTTGTCAGTCCGGGAAAAGAGGAGTTGGGGATTTATCATCAACCTGGGGGAGCGTCCGGGCACCCGTTGTCCGATTACTATCGGGCGGGTTTTGATGATTGGGTACAAGGGAATGCATCGTCGATGTTGCCCGGCAGTACCGTTCATACGATAGAGATCATTCCGGTGAAGTAGGCTTTGACGCTGCAGGGATAGTTTTTTCCAAGACGCGATCGGTCAGGGAGGGGAGCCATCGGCCCATAGCGACGAGGGCTTTGCCGCCGAGGCTCAAGATCATTTCGCGTTTTGAGCGAACGAGAGCGGAGATAGCTTTCGTGGCGACTTGTTCGGGGGACATGCTACCGACACTTTTGCTTGGCGTGTTCGGATCGGTATCGACGAGGGAGTCGAAGAATTCCGATCGGGTGGTGCTTGGGCTGACCATGAGGACTTCGATGTGCATGGGAGCGAGTTCGACGCGGAGGGCTTCTGCCCATCCACGCAGTGCGAATTTCGCAGCGCAGTATTCGCTTTTGTTGGGAACAGCGCGGTGAGCGAGTACGGAGCCGATGTTCAGGATCGCGGGTCGGTTGCCACGTTGCAGCAACGGTATGGAGAGTCGGGTGAGTTCGACGGGAGCGAAGAAATCGACTTCCATAACTCGGCGTAGTCGTTCGACGTTTGCGAGAGCGAAGGGGCCTATAGCGCCTGCTCCGGCGTTGTTGATTAGGACATCGAGGCCTTGCCAGTGTTCGTCGCACCAGCGGATCAATGCGGCGCGGTGGGATGCGAGGGTAAGGTCACCATCGAGCAAGTGGAGTTTACCGGTAGCGGACTGGGTTTGCTGGGCGAGGAGTTCGAGTCGTTCGCGTCGCCGGGCTGTAACCAAGACATCAGCGCCGGCGTTAACGAGTTGGGAAGCCATAGCGAATCCGATCCCGCTGCTTGCGCCGGTAAGGAGGATTCGCAATCCGTTTAGACGACGGCGAGCCATGAGATCAACCTACTTTGGGTTGAGCCGTTGGTTCAGCCGGTAGGGTACCGAGATCGATGGTTTCGATCGCGAAGTCGTTTGAGGTAGCGTTTGCATCGACTTCTGTCGCATATTGACCGGTTTCAGCGAGATCGGTTTCGGTAGAATCCGAGGGTACATAGGTAGCGGTGTTAGGAAGTCCGCGTTTGGCGGGTTCTGGCAGTTTGCCTTTGAGAACCCTCATGTCGGTTCCTTGACCTGCAAGTTTCCCGGCGGCACCGATACTCATGCGGCAGTGGACGAAGCAAAGGTCGTCTTGATAGTGCTTGGAGAGGACTTCCGCATGGGTTGCGAGCCAAGCGATTGTTTTTCCATCGGAGATGGGTAATCGCAGTTCGAGTTCCACGAAGTTCGTGGTGAGCGAATCGCTGACGGCCATGGAGAGGTTTTGCATTCCTTCGCCACTTTTCGCGGAGATCGGGATTGCGTTGGGGTAGCGTTCAAGGATTTGGTGGATTCGTTCCGATGCGCCTTCTCGATCGCATTTATTGAGGATTAGCAGCGTGTCTTTTTCGTCGATATCGAGTTCTTTGAGAACTTTGTATACCGAGGAGATTTGAAGCAACACGGATGGGTTGCTTGCGTCGGCTACGTGCATGAGCAAGTCCGCTTGGCGGGCTTCTTCGAGTGTAGCGCGGAAGCTAGCGATCAAGTGGTGGGGTAGATCGCGAATGAAGCCGACGGTGTCGCTAAGCAGGACCGGTCCCCAGCCAGGAAGCATCCAGCGTCGAGTGCGGGTATCGAGGGTAGCGAAGAGTTTGTCCGCTGCTTCGACATCTGCACCGGTGAGGGAGTTCATCAAGGTGCTTTTGCCGGCGTTGGTATACCCGACGATGGAGACGCAGAAGGTCCCGTCGCGCGAAGCGACTTCACGGGCTTTGCGCCGTTCGACTTTTGACAGGTCGGATCGAAGGTCGTGGATTCGTTTTTCTGCCAAGCGTCGGTCGACTTCGAGTTGCTTTTCACCGGGCCCGCGCATCCCGACCCCCATCGTTTGACGCGAGAGGTGGGTCCACATGCGTTTCAAGCGAGGCAGAGAGTATTCGAGTTGAGCGAGTTCGACCGCGAGTCGGGCTTCGTGGGTCTGAGCGTTGGTTGCGAAGATATCGAGGATCAGTTCGGATCGGTCGATAACCTTCGTGCCGACGGCTTTTTCAAGGTTTCTTGTTTGGGCTGGGGTCAGATCGTTATCGAATAAAACGATGTCAGCTTGGAAGTGTTCGACGAGCATGGCGAGCTCTTCGACTTTTCCGCGACCGAGGTAAGTTGAATGGTCCGGGTGTTCGCGTTTTTGGTAGAGGGTGCCACAAACGGCGATCCCTGCGGTGTCGGCGAGGCCTTTGAGTTCATCGAATGGGTCATCGGCAGCGTGATCGTTTGGTAAGAGCAAACGGGCCAAGATACCTTTTTCACTAGCTAGGCTCTGAGAGCGATCGTGCGTGTGCACTAGGTATTACATCTCCTGGTTGGAATGGACAAAAACAAAATCGAGCGAACGTGCGATGGCAGCGAATCATATCGCCGCCACCTTTAGCTTTTCATTCAGCTTTTCATTGTACACCAAAGTGTAGCTTGGGCATTGTTTTGGACAGTTAGTGAGCAGCTCGTTATTAGAGGTAAGTTGCCGTCCTAAGGTTCGCGCATCGATCTGACGAAGAGCGTTTTTTGTTGGTCCGTTTTCCAGTACGGCTTTTCTCAGGGAATTTTCCCAGAGGCAAGGATGGGGGTTGTCGAGAGGCTGCTCGCAAGCGTTTAAATCGCCGAATCGGAGCTAACGGGGCGATTCGCCCCTTTAAGTGGTGTTCGTGGGGTAGGATCTTCCTTCGTGGGGTTGACGTCGAGTTGGCTAGCGCCGGCGTTACGTTTTGCCTAGGGAGAAATCACCGCTAAATGGCAAATTCTGTATGAAAATGTCGTTTATTTTTGCTTGACTTTGGACTTTACGTACGAATAATCCTTAATCAGACCAATTCGGGACGTGACGTGGGGTCGCTTACCGATATTCATTCCGTATAGGGTTCCCTTTCGTATGAGCAATCTTTGCAAGAACGTTTTCGAAGCCATTCTCAAGTACGGTCACGACGAGGATTTTGATCCCGTTGTAGACGCGAAGTTCCTGCCGACCGATGCCCCGGCTGGATCGCAAGAGAAGATCGAAGTTCTTCGTCGTCGTGTAGAGTTGGGTCAACCACTCTGGCACAATGACGATCGAGTCGATTACAGTGGCTTGACCGGCGCTATCCGCCCTCGCGAGTAATTTCTCTCTTCTCCCGACGCGAGTCCGAAAAGCACATGAAACCCGGTTGCTGATCCCAACCGGGTTTTTCTACGTACTGATCGATGAAAGTGACTGATCGATGAACGTGACCGATCGATGAAAGTGAGCATAGGATGTTGATGCAAGTTGTCTTTTTGCGAGTTTGCCGCCGGTTTGTGGGAGGAGACTTCTCGACCGCTGCGCGGTTTTCCTCGGCTTGCTTTTTCCCGGCTCGCTTTTCTGCGGCTTGCTTTTCCGCCAAGTTCTTTGTTTCGGTGCTGGGACTCTTTGGTTTGCTGGGACTCTGTGGTTTGCTGGGGCTCTTAGGGGGGGGGGCCGAGCTTTTTGGGCAAGAGACCTCGAGTGTTCAAGGATCGGTTGGCCAGGGAATCGCCGAGAAGCGAGCAGCAGATCCTCGGATTGAGATTTTACAACCGGGTGTGACGCTGACCCTGCTGGCTGAACATCCCGACTTGGTTACCCCCACCGGGATCGGTGTCGATTCCGAAGGCAATCTGTGGGTGGTGGCTTGTCATACCCATTTCCGTCCGAGCAATTATCAAGGTCCGGAGCACGATGAGATTTTGGTGTTCGATGCGCAAGGAAAGAACCGTCGTGTTTTCTACAATCGAACGAAGACGACGATGCAGTTGTTGCTCGATCCGCTAACCGCGAACGAACCAGCATCCTCTACGGGGGCGTCGCAAGAAGGACGAGTCCGATCGGTTTTGGTTGCCCAACGCGATCGGATCTTGAGGATCACAGAAGCAGTGGCAGACGGCCAAGTTACCCCCCCACAACCTAGTAACCCACAATCTAGCACCCAGCAATCTGGCACCCAGCAAGATAACCTCCCGCAAGCTAACACCAATCGAGATAATTCAGGGGAAGCTTGCACCGAAGAGACGATCGTTCAGCTAGATACCGTGGCGGATTATCCGCACAATGGACTCAGCGGTATGGCTTGGCATAACGACGGTGGGTTGATCTTTTCGCTTGGTGAGAACTTTGGAAAGGACTGGGTACTGCGCGGTGCGGACGGAGTCGAGTTGCGGGGGCGAGGGGAGGGGGGGGTATTTCATTGCACGCCGGACGGAAAGAATTTAAGGCGCATTGCCAAAGGTTTTTGGAACCCTTTTGGACTGTGGATGCGCGAGGACGGAGTGTTGTTTGCCGCTGAGAATGATCCCGGCAGCCGTCCACCTTGCCGCTTGCTGCAAGTCGTGGAGAACGCAGACTACGGATTTCAGTATGTGTATGGCAGTGCTCCGGTGCATCCGTTTGTTTGTTGGAATGGTGAGCTCAAAGGAACCTTAGGGATGATCCATCCGTGCGGCGAGGGGCCTTGCGCGGTCGTCGGTCTTGGGGGTGGAGTAATGGTCCCTTCGTGGAGCAATCACTGCATCGATTATTTTCCATTGCATTGGAAAGGAGCAACGCTGACGTCGGATCGAATCGAGTTGCTCCGGGGCAGCGACTTGTTCAGGCCCGTAGCCATGGTGCGTAAATCGGATACGGAATACTACTTTACCGATTGGGTGTCACCTTCTTATGAATTGCATGGAATGGGTCGCTTGTGGAAATTGCAAATCGATCCCTCGCAAGCGACTTGGATGCAACCGACGATTGAACCAAAGAGCGCCGAGGCGCTTTTGGCGGATCGATTGCGAGAGGAAAGTACTGTGCTCTTGGGAGAAGAAAGTACTGTGCTCTTGGGCGAGGAAAACCGGGGCCGCAGCCAGGAAGCTTGGGGCGATGCGAAGCGCGATGAGTTGTTGAAGTACATTCAAGGGGATGATCCGTTTCTTGCCGATGCGGCTTCGACTGCTTTGAGTCGCTATGCGAAAAGTTGGGGTGTAGAGCAAGTCCAAGCGTTTCCCGATGCTTTGCGGCTGGCGACCCTCGTCGCACTTCGGAAGAGCGATTTCGAGAACCAAAAATGGGTGCTTGGGCTATGGAATGATTCCAACACCGAAATCCGTTTTGAGTGCCTGCGGTGGATAGCTGATGCGGTATGGATCGATTTTCTTCCTCAAGTCGAGAAGATGCTCAAAGACCCGGCCCTTGATTATCGGCTTTTCGAGGCCGCTTTAGCGACCCTCAATACATTGCAAGGGAAACCGGCGGCCGGGGTAAGCGATCCGGGGCAATTGATCGAAAGGGTTTTCGATAATCAAACCTCACCGGAGTTTAAAGCTTTTGCATTGCGACTTATTCCTCCGCAGCACGCGTCGTTAAACGCTGAAGCACTCGAAAGGCTGTGGGAAGCTGAGCATGAAGGGCTACGTCGCGAAGTTGTTCGCACGTTAGCGATGCAGAAGAGCGATTCGGCGAAAGAAAAGTTGCTTCAAATCGCAACCGACAATGCACAACCCGAGGCGATCC
>CAIJIZ010000742.1 GCA_903820735.1 uncultured Pirellula sp. | reverse complement strand
TGTGTGTCTTTGCACAAATGGCGACGCCCCGCAAGACAATTCCGGCAGCGACCGCAGACCACATGCCCCTCCCCCGAGACCACATCCCCAGCCACAAAATCCTTGACGTTCGAGCCAACTTCTACAATCGTCCCAACAAATTCATGCCCCACAACCATCGGCACTGGAATGGTTTTTTGCGCCCATGCGTCCCACGAATAGATGTGCAAATCGGTGCCGCAAATCCCCGTTTTCTCTACCCGAATCAAGCAGTCATTGATGCCAACCTGCGGAAATGGCACGTCCTGAAGCTCCAACCCCACCCCCCGATGATGCTTGACCAACGCTTTCATAACGAATCCTCCTTAAATTCCTTGTTTTCCACCTTTTATACCCAATAAAGAATAAAGGGTTCGGGTTAAACCGTCGATGCGGGGTCTTGGGCTGAGCAGTTTGCCCCCAAAAGTCCGACAGCATGACTCGAAAGTAAGTAATCTTTCGGTATGATTAGGGATTCGAATACCCGTCAGCCGACCCACCGAGTGTGAGTGAAATGTTGGTCCCAACCCTAGCAGTGACTTTGACCGAGCCTCCCTCGTGGGTGGTCCTTTCGGTATTTTCACTCATCGGTTTGTTCGTAGTATTCCACCGCTTCTGGTCACTGAGAAACCTCGACATCCTTTTGGTACTATCCTTCATCCCCGGCTTCATGCTGGTCTACGAAGGCCAACAAGGGCTCGACACCTGGCTCCCAGGTACATCGCCGCAAACCAAGCTGTACTGGGGATTCTTATCGCTGCTGGTCTGCAGCGGCTTGATGGCTATCCGAATGCTTTGGGATACGGCCATCGTTCGTCGCCCGTTGCTCGAACCGAATCTCAACAGCGGCGGAATGCTCTTCATAGGTATCTCGCTGCTTCTGTTCCTCGTGATCAATATTGCGATGAGTCAACCAAGCGAAATTGAATCGAGCCGCGTCAATGGCCTCGGTCCTGGAAATGTTCTCCTCAAATCGATTCCACGCATTGAGACGATGCAGCTTCCGCAAGCGACGGACCTCTCGAATCCGGAGTCCGAAGGGAACGGATCGGAATTGACCGCCTCGGCAGAATCGTTATCGCAAAACGTTACGGAATCGCCCCCTCCACCCATCGCTACAGCCACGAATTCACAACGAAGCTTGCTGGTTCCGCGTATTCTTGCAATCGTCTCGAACCTGATCCTCATCGCTTGCATCGTTGGAGTCGGCTACTGGCATTTCGGTAGTTTTAACACAGGCGTTGGAACCGCGACGCTCTATCTGCTGCTCCCCTACACAGCGCACACGGCGGGGAACGTCGCTCATGTTGTACCCGGCGCCCTTCTCTTACTGGCCCTCCTCATGTACCGACAACCCATCCTCTCAGGAATCTTCTTGGGATGTGCCGCAGGCGTTGTCTACTATCCCTTCTACTTGCTTCCCCTTTGGTGCAGTTTCTACTGGCAACGGGGCATCCAACGATTTGCGATGGGATTCGCGATTTCGATCCTATCTCTGATCATCGCAATGGCAATTCTTTATCAAAACAACTTCCTCCAACACCTTGGGTACATGTTTGGGATCAAGCAAGTGGAGATGCAAGACCTGTACGGGGTTTGGGGACTTGGATGGCATCCCTTGGCAAGAATTCCGATTATTGTGGTCTACATAATCTTGAGCTTGTCGTTTGTCGTGTGGCCAGCACAGAAGAACCTTGCGACGCTGATGAGCTGCTCGGCAGGGCTCCTTGCCGCCGCTCAATTCTGGCACGGCTTCGGCGGCGGACTATTCCTGGCTTGGTTCTTACCCTTTGCCATTTTGACGATCTTCCGCCCGAATCTAGACTATTGCGTTGCCCTCGAGGTCGTCAGACCGCTTCACAAGAAACAAAAGAGCGCAGTGAAGCAGCCTCCAAGCGAACCACCTATGGCCGCTGCCTAAACTGCGATTCCAGCGTCGCTTGATCAGCGAAAGTCGTTGATCGTCAGAAGAGTCTTCAAGCTGTAGCCAGCTTGCTCTATCGCTTCGCGACCACCTTCTAGCCGATCGATCACGCCCAAGATACCTATGACACTCATGCCGAAGTCTTTTGCTGACTCGGCGGCCTTCAAGGCACTTCCACCGCTGGTGATAACATCTTCTACAATCACGCACTTCATTCCTGGAACAACAGGCCCTTCGACCAACTTCCCAGTACCATGCGTCTTGGCCTCTTTACGAACCATGAATCCTAGAAGATCCAACCCTCGCTGGCCGGCGATTACGACGATCGACGCGGTAATCGGGTCCGCACCAATGGCCAACCCTCCAACGGCTTGTGGCATCTCAGACACCTGACCAGCACTGAGCAGATCGAGCAACCCTGCCCCGATCAAGTTCGATCCCTGGGGATGAAGCGTTACTTTGCGGCAATCCAAATAAAAGGATGCTTGCTTGCCGCTCGCCAAGGTGAAATCACCAAATTGCAGAGCATGCTCACGGACCAACTCCATGAGCTTAATTTTGTCGTATTGCATGTAAACTCGGCCTGCGGTTCAAAATCGATCGCGAAACAAAAAAGGACGTTTCGCCAAATAGCTTATTTGCGAATCGTCACTTGGGACCCGCGTCCGAGCATACCAAAAACATCTGCGGCATCCAGCGGTGATAAACTAATACACCCCATATGATTCGCCCCAGTTTCAACTTCTGGTGAACCGTGAATACAGAGGTCTTGCCCTAGATCTAACCAATAGCCTCCGAAGGGATTCTTCGGGTCGTTTGCTGAAATCTGCATCCCATTGCTCGCGTAGTAATTGCGATTTCTCTGCTTATCGAGAATCTGATACACGCCTGGACGCGGTTCGGGTTCCGATCCAAAAGTCGCTGGATATCTTCCAGCATACAGTTCCCCTAAAAACATGGTTATCTCATTGGTATTCAAATCGATTTCGGCCCTAAATGGTCCGGGAATCACTTTGACCTTCAGACCCGCCGGTGGAACTGCATTCGGATCAAATCCATTGATCCTCGCAAGAACATCCACAGGGACATTGCATGTCTTAGCGATTTGCTCAAGCGTCTCTCCGGGAGCAACCACGTATGGCATATCCAACAAATGCCGCCTCGAATAAACCACTTCGCGGGCCAGTGCATCCAAAAGATCCACTAAGTCAGCGTGCTGGTCCTGCGGCAGATCTTGAGCGTTGTAAAACACAGAAAGCATCGCAAGGGCTTCTTTAAGCTTGCCTGCCTCCACTTGCTCCATCGCAAGCCTCTTTGCATTTTCATAAGACTTGCCAGACGAGGATGTCGGCATGCGTGGGGACGAAGAAGCCCCCTGCTGATCGCTTGCACCCAGGTCGTCATTTGAAGGGTACGAATTACGAGGCGTCATCGAGTCGCGAGGTGCTGTCGCATCCGCCATACTCTTGGCCTCTCCATGAAGGCTAGGAAGATCCAATGGGGGGACAGGTGGAAGATTCGATGGAGCT
>CAIJIZ010000741.1 GCA_903820735.1 uncultured Pirellula sp. | reverse complement strand
TATGCCCTCGGCAACTGCGACTGATGAAATCAACCATCAATCCGCTGCTGCCTCGCTGACGCGTCGGGTTACCATCACGTGGCCAACGGCCACCACTCACACCAATGGTAACCCGAACCGTCAGGGAGGATTCCCCAGCACACGCTCCATCACCCATCAGTAACCAACCATCAGTCAGCTACTGCTTCGCTCACTTATTTTGAAGTTGTGATTATTGGAATTCGAGACGCTCAATTCTCTGAAGTTTCGCGCTCAGTCGAAGACGGTGTTCGTGCTTGAATTTGGAGTTTCGATTACGAGCACCATTTCAATGAGCACGAGCAGGATTGCGTTGCGGTTATTAAAGACACCGCAACTTCAAAACGCATCAGCCAGGAAGGTCAATGCTGTTAGCCGTGCGAATGAGCGATCTCGCGTGTACTGTAGCTCCCTCGTTTACACTTCGGGTTACCAATATTGTGCAGTGGCCGTTGGCCACGCAATGGCAACCCGACGCCTCAGCGAGGAAGCAGCGGATCATTGACCGCATCGATGAGCGATAGGGCGTCTACTGTAGCTCCCTCGTTTACACTTCGGGTTACCACTCCGTGGCCGCAGGCCACTTCACAACCCTCAAGAAATCGTTAGCAACTAAAATATCACACAGACAAACACTCAATAGAACACGCTATTTAAACAGATCCCTTTTCTCTACTCCCCCCTCTCATTATCCCCTCTGTGTCTCTGTGCCTCTGTGTTTCCCCCACCCCTTCCCAGCCCCGCACTCCACTTAAACCCACTTCACCAATAAAAAAACCCTTGAGCCCATTAAGAACTCAAGGGTTATTTTTAATCGGGCCGGCGGGATTCGAACCCACGACCTCTACCACCCCAAGGTAGCGCGCTAGCCAGGCTGCGCTACGGCCCGATTGATCCCAGGGATTGTAAACGATCGGCCGTAATCCGCAAACCGCAATCCAAAACTATCGCTTCCTAATTTGAAAGGCTCAGCATTCGCCAAGCCTTCCTCCTCGGTCTAGCAAATCATCTTCGATGATTCAATTACTGATTGCGAAGTCGCTTCTGAACGTCTGTCTCCAAAACGCCAAAGACTTGCTCGTGACGATGAATCGACATGTTCAAAGCTGCCAACAATCGCTTCGCTGTGAAGTAATTCATGATGATCCGTTGCTTGACGTAAATCGGATCCTTAGGAACTCCAATCGGTTGTGGATTGAGACCAAAGTCCACAATAAGTTCTTCCGGCGAACCGGTCACTCGGCAAAAATTCGCGTACAGCGCAATCGCATCTTCATCCCTGACCTGTACCTGCACCACTTGCTGTCCTTGTTGCGCTTCTGCTTGTCCACCAGCTTGTGTTTCGTCGTTCGACATCGTCTAAACTTTCTCTAAAAAAAACTTATCTACCAAACCTAACTAACTTATTCCCACAGGGTTTTACCCTGTAACCGTCTCTGAGATTCTCTACCACTCTAAGCTCCAGATGGGAATTGTCCACCACTTCTAGAACTCAAAATTAAATGTTTTCATAAAGTAACGCTTCAACCGCCATCCCAACGATCTCCAAGATAAATGGACCCGGGACTCTCCCCGGTAACCGAGCCGTCGTGGCAAGGAATCGTCGTCAAACTCCACCCTCGCTTGATACGATGTACTGATCGGTATCGTCCTGCCCGATTCATCCATTTTCGTATCCAACGTCCCTCCAACCTGAATGGACAACTGCGGCGGAACCTCTTTGATCTCCGACGCCGAAAAACCGATCAACTTACCCTTGACCGACTCCAACCGAGCCGACTCCAACATCAAACTCACCTCGTCTCCGATACCCAACAAATCACGGTCGTGCTGGTCGACAACCATCACCCCCTCCATCTTCTTCTCCGGTCCGACTAAACACAACAAGTCCCCTTCGCTGAAGTAAACTTCGGTGTTCTTCGAATCAAACGGATCCCCAAACCAACTAGGAAGCTGCTCCTGGGCCTTCGCAGCTTTGCTCTCCTCCTTCGGTGGCGCTCGGAACAAATAGCCGTCAATCGGGCTGCGCAACACCAAATTGGCAATCTTCTGATCCAATACACCCAATATATTTCGCTTGGCCTCCACATCCTCCAACTGAATCCGCAAGTACTGGACTCGCTCAACATCCGCCGCCGCCGATCGCTCCAAATCCTGCAACTTGATCTGCGCGACTTGCAAATCCCCAAAAGCCCTTGCACGCTGATACTGCAAATCCAAGTTCTCCAACTCGCAAAGCACTTCTCCTCGCTTTACCGCTTCCTGAGGTTGCTTGTGCCACCGAACTAGCTTGCCCGGCACAATCGTTCGCACATCGACCGATCGCGTCGGCTGAATCTCCGTCGGGCAATACACGTAAAACGGTAACGGCAAAAATGCAATCACCGATAAGACCGCTGCCGCTACGGTCAACGAGGTCAAAATATTCCCCCGCTTCATCTTCGATGCCCTCCCAGGCGTTTTCAAAAACTTCACCACTGACATCACTCCCGGCACAACCATCCCCGCCAATCCGGCCACCGCAAAAGCACGACCCAAGGACTGAAGCCCATAAGGCTTGAGCACCTGATTCAAGAACATGATGATCCCAAATGCCACGACCCAACGATAAATAAACGAGCCGATGGTATAAGCCCCAAACAACAACCGATTACCTTGCGGTAAAAACGGATTGTCTTGCAACTCCAACCCCAAACAATTCTTCTGAAACCATCGCTTGAGTATCTCGCTGGCCTTCTGACGCAAATTGGGTATCTCAAGGATATCCATCAAAATGTAGTACCCGTCAAAACGCAACAACGGATTCCCATTGAAAACCACAGTCGAAACCGAACAGATGAACATCACACTCAAACACAAGAAGTGAAACATGCCATCTTCACTGTACCACCAAAGAAATGTCGCAATCGAAGCTAATATCAATTCGACATACATCCCCGCCGCGCCGATAAACACCCGCTGCCACTTGTTGGGCAACATCCATGAATCGGACACGTTGCAATACAAACAGGGGGTAAAGACGAGGAACATCAACCCCATCTCATGACACTCCCCTCCAAACTTCTTGCAACTCAATCCATGCCCAAACTCATGCAACACCTTAACCGATGCCATGGTCAATCCTAACCATAGCCAATTGTTCGCTGCAAAAAATGTTTCAAACGTGGGCAACTTGCCCCGAAACTCTTGGTAGTTGACCAACACCAATGTAATCGCCGCGAGCCCAAAAAGCATCGCAAAGAATAAACACCAAGTAGTAAACAACCAGCCGAACCAAGGAAGCAATCCATTGAGGATCCGCTCAGGGTCAATGCCTCGAAATCGGATCGCAAACACATTCGATAACTTCCCGATCAACTCTTTTCGCTTCTTGGTCTCTCCTCGACGTCGCAACGGCTTGCCCTGCCCGGCCGCATGCGAAATGACCAACCCACTGCGGTGCAACATCCCGACGAACTGCTGCAAATCCTGCAAACTGATCCGCTGCGGCGCAAACTCCGCTTGAAAACGATCCTTGATCGCTTGCAACGATGTCTCACCATCGAGCATGTTCAAAATCGCATACTCTTCTTCGTGAAACCGAAAGTAATTTAGCCCTATCGGCTCCTTGACCACCCAGTAAGCCTTGCCGTCATAACGATGCCGACGCGACTCCAGGTCCGGACGACGACGCAACTTCAGCGGCCGCATCGCACTGTTGACCAAAGAATCAGCCATCGTTGTCATAAGCTATGTACCAATCGGTTCGCAAGAAACGCACAAATGGATCGACCGCAACCAAACTCTATTAACTAACGATTCGGATATATCTCTACCACGGCATCCATCGCCCCGCGAAATAAGTACTTGCCCGCTACCTGCTTGTTGGGAATCTCTACCCATACGGCATATTCATGCGTTCCATCATTGCGAGCACCAGTCCCTTGCGACTCCGGACTGACATACCCTACCACCCCCTGAATCTCTTCGACCTTACCCGCCCCAATCGGCACAATCACCTTCGCTCTTGCACCCTCCAACGCATTGGGGGACTCCGTCAATCGAACCGTCCCCTTCACTCGGAACTTCTCCAACGACACCAAACGAAGAATCTCTTCCCCCGCCTTCACCCAGTCAAAACGCTCCTTCTGAACACTGGCTACTACGCCAGAAAAAGGTGCCTTGATCGTCCTTAACTCTAACTGCACCAACGATGCGTTAAGCTTCGCTTCATTCACCCCAACTGCCGCCTCGTTGATCTTCTGCTCACGCTTCGATACGTCGATCTGAAACCCAGCCTTGATCTTCTCCAACCGCTTCTTCTCTAAATCATCAAGCGACTCTGCAACCTTGGCATACAACTCCTGCGATCGATTGAACACCGAACTGGACACGTCAAAGGATGCTTCGGAAAACTTGATCTGACTGTCATCCTCAGCCTTCAATCGCGCAGACTCTAACTCCCTTGTGGCTATATCCTTCTCCGCATTCGCTAAACGATTGTCAATCTGGATCATCACCGTGTCCTTCGATACCATCGTCCCTTCATCAACCAAAATATCCAACACTATCCCATCCGCCTGCGCTACGACTTTGATGTCGTTGACAAACGACAGAATCGCTTTATATCGCAACACACCATCCTTCGATGGCAATACGCCATCGGAAGGTAAAGGTAAACTCTGTAAAGCCGACCCGGGTAAAGCCGACCCGGGTAAAGCCGACCCGGGTACTGACGCATCGGCCGCAACCCCACTGGCGCTCGGAGGCAATACCCCCGCTCCGCTTTGACCACCCACTGCATCCCGCTGGGCGATAAGTTTCGTTTGAACCAAACCGGCTTCACTCGGAACCAAACCGGCATCAATCTGCTTGATCCGCCCCTGCTCTCCCCCAAGCAACACGACATCGCTCTGGGGTGCATCCCCTTCCAATCCACCGGCATTGCGAGCCGCAACCTGCGTATCCCCACGACTCGACAACTCTTCTTGCGAAAAGCCGCCCGAACGCAACGCGATCGATTTCGATTGCCACCAATACCCACCGACCGAAGCGGCCATCAATATCGCTGAAAAGGCTATAAGAACTTTTTGGGTCATATCAATCTTATCTTTTTGCTAAGTTCCACAGACTCTTTAGTACCACCGGCTCGTTGTTAGACGCGTTCTGCTACTTCATCCACAAAAACCGAACTCGCACATCGCAGCCTTCGGGATGAACACCATCAGAACAACAAGTTCGCTCGTATCCATTCGATGACTTCGTAAAAACACACGAATGCAACACTCCGCTTGCCACACTTAACATCCGCCATCACGCGAGCTCCAGGCCGACGTGATATTTCCAATAAAGCGTCATCCGTGGGTTTACATCGCAACCGAATCACCGCCCCATCCTCGGGGTCTAACTCGGCTCGCTCCCCAATGCCCGACTTATACAATCGCCCGTAATGCTTGTGCTCCGGAGCCGTCATCAAAATAATTTCAACGTCAAGATACTCCTCACCCTGCTCGTCCTTCTTCGCGCGATTCGCAAAGCCCCAATCCAAGTATCGCATCCGCTTCTCCGGCATCAATACTTCCACTTCCCAATCACCACTCGGATCCGCGACGGTCATCAACACCTGACCAGTAACCACCGGCCTAGCATTGAGCACTTTCTCGACATCCCAAGTCGTAATCAATCCCTTGATCGGACTCAATCGCTGCAACTTCGCTTGACGCTCTACCAACAAAGTCAACTCAGCATTGCGATTGACCGCTTCCTGCTCGGCTTGGTTGTAGTCCTGTTGCAAACGTATCCGATCCGACTCGGTTAAAGAGGTTGAATTATTTAGCTGACGCTTCAACTCATAAGCCTGCTGCAACGATTGCTTGTACTGCCCACGTGTTGTTTGAATCTGCTGCTCAAGCTCGTTGTTCTTCAGTTTTACCAACGGCTGGCCCTCAACCACCTCGTCACCGTGCTTGATGAACACCTGCTCGACTTCACCATCAGCATGCGCAAAGACTTGACGCTCAACCGTCGGCTTAAGCTTGCCGTTCCCCTGAAGATCAAAGTCCATCGGAATAATAAACAACGATAGAATCGCTGCGCCGATAAGCCCCAAGATCGACAAGGTCTTCGGCAAAGCCGAACCGCGGAACATCCATAAGAAGCGATCAAGGAACCGCCACAAAGGCATGAACATGATGTTGCTGTGACTCATCGAATTCGATAAAGCCCGAGCAGCATGCTCGTAAACCAAATCCACACGCCCTTCAAGCGTCTCACGCGAAAGCTGCGTTTCGATCTGCTCGACAATCAAAGCCCCTATGATCTCCTGCCGAACCCGAGCTTCATTCGTCTCGTTACGCTCCGCAAGTATGTCCCCCTCGAGCTTGCGCTCCGGTTGACGAATCGGCAAAACGGTCACGGTCCTACCATGCGAAAGATCCACATAGTCCTCGATGGCTTCTTCCAACTGAGGGGGCAAATCCTCCGTCGATCCGTCATACCACAAAGGCTCCCCACTGTTGATCACACGCGTCGCTAAACTTCCAAGCGCCTGCACATTGTTCGAGCGATTCTCAATCGAATCCTGCCCCGATATCGCAATCACCTTCGCCTTGCCACCTTTGAGCACCGCGACCGATACCCGATCGCAATCGATCAATCGACGACCTTCATTGGCGATCGTAAAAGCCGTGTCTCGCAAATCTAAATTGTCATGCACCAAACGCGCAAATTGATCCGACTGCTGCCACAACTCCTGACGCGTCGAAACCTCCTGCAACGTGTGACCCTTGATCCAATCACCAATCAACTTGGCCATGTGCTCGACAAACCGCAAATAACCTCGCTGCGCCTCGGGTGGCGTCTGACCACGCTGAAACACTTCCAATAATCCCACCGGCCCCTTCGGTGATACCAACGGCGAAGTCACCAACAAATACTTCGTCGGATTCGCCTCCCCGGTCTCCGCAGATCCCGACATCGGTGGCACTAACTCGGCTTTCCCATTCTGTATCAACCGACCCAAAAGCCGACCATGCTGCATCGCTTCTTCATTCCGCGCATCAATCAAATTCGGCGAAATGTCGATGTGATGCGCCAACCGCAACCCACTCTCCCCATCAAGCAACCAAATCGCACCCCCAGGTGCCGCCAATGCACTGACCACCCGCTGCAATACCGATGGATAAAACTCCGAAGCGTCTACATCCGACTTCGCCATCTCCGTGACCTGGTTGACCAAGTCCCGTATCTGCCGCTTCGTTTGCTCGACATTTTCGTCTGAAGGACCTGAAGCCATAGCGAACCCAAATAAGAAAAGTTTCTAAAGGACATCTGTAGAGATGAAGACCAACGCAATCATTACATCAGAATGGGCAGTATTTTAGCGTTATTCCAAAAAATAGGGGAGTTTTCATCCGGGGAACTTTATTCCGGGGAACTTTATTCCTGAGAGTCTTCCACTCACCGCCGCGACCAAGCCGCGTCGAAACCTAACTCCCAACATTGTAATTCAACCGGACGCATTGGATGCCCATTTCCAATCCCCAGTTCCCAAATTCTTCAAATCCTTAACATATAGCCAGCTCAAGGCTTAGGATCAAAATCCCCTTCGTTGGTCAAGAGCCGGATCGAAGGTGACTCCACCCCCTCTTCCATCAACTCTCGCCCCCGATCCCCTAACTCCTCAGTCCCCTTCTTGCTGACCATCCGCCTCGTAGATGTCGCAATCCCCTGCGTTAATGCTTGCTGCACCCCAATGACTTTACCCTGCCTCATCGACGACTCAGCCGCCACGCGGACAAACTCATTGCGGACCTCAGGACTCACATTCTTCAGTCGCACCGCGACTTGCTGCAATCCCTGAGGATTCAACCTTGCAGTCATCGACACCTGAGAGAAAAAATTCGCACACTCAACGAAATTCTGATCGGCCGTCTTGCCCATCATCGGACCCAGTGTCTTTACCACCAAGTCCGCTCCGGCATTCTCCAGGCGCATAAAAGCATCCATCCAAGCCACCATACCAGGTCGCCCGTCGGACAACTGTACCGGCCGATTATGCAATACGACAACGCAGTGCCCCTTGAGCTCGCGCGGCCAGAGACTACCCTGATAACCACCTTGCGATTGATAGATGTGCAAAGTATCACTGCCGTAGATCAGATCCATCTTGCAGGTCGTACCCGCCCCGTCGTTACCCACCAACTGATACTCGCCAGTCCTCTTCAGACTGACCTTCGTGATCCCCATCAACTCCCACAACCCAACCACGACTTCCGGATGCCTAACCAAAAATTGGTACATCGCCGCGTCGCATTCGACCGTCTGGGTCGGCATCCGCCTAAAGTAACTGGTATCCTCCACCACCGCTCGCACACGACCGGCCGCCTCCGGAGTCAATTGCTGAAACGGAATGCCGCGGATCGCTCCAAGCCTCACTTCGCGAGACGACGACCCTTCTTCGGAACTCTCTGCTCCCAGCCCAAATGCTTCTGCAGTACGCAACCGCTGCTGTGCGCTAACCTCGGTGGCTCCACCCACCAAACCCGCAAATCCGATACAACCCGCAGCAAACCATCGCCACAATCGCGATTGCTGAATCGCTTCAAGCCGCAATGAGACCACCCGCTGAGCCCTGATGCGCTCGCCTCGCTCGGTTCGTCCGCCGATTCTTGGGTGCATGCAATTTCCTAATTTCAGTCGCGTGTGTCCGCTCCGCCAGACGGTTTACCACCCTCTGCCCCCGTTCCATCGGCATTACCCTTAAGCCTTCCTCACACGAACCTAGGATTTTCCCTCAAGCCAATCCCTCTAGCCCTCCTAAATTAACAAGCCCATCTAGTTCCATCCTCCTATCTACTCCCACACGCCCCATCGCTCATCAGCAATCAATGGCAACCCGAACCGTCAGGGAGGATCGTGTTAATGGTAACCCGAACCGTCAGGGAGGACTCTTCAGCACACGCTCCATCGCTCATCAGCTATCAACCATCAATCCACTGCTGCCTCGTTTACAC
>CAIJIZ010000740.1 GCA_903820735.1 uncultured Pirellula sp. | reverse complement strand
TGCAAGTGGTGCTACGACAAAAACCTTTCGCTCGAAGAGCTCTGCGGGCATGCGAAGCGAATGGGACTCGTCGGAATCGATTTGCTTGGCCCAAAGGACTTCGAGACACTCAAGAAACATGGGTTGGTTTGCACGATGGTAACGTCGCACAAACTGACCGATGGGTTGTGCGATCCGAAGTATTGGGACGAAGCCTTGGAGACCCTCAATGGGGCGATCGAAGCGACTTCGGCAGCTGGGTTTCGAAACGTCATTTGCTTTTCGGGAAATGCTCGCGGGATAGATCGAAAGACGGGACTGAAGAACTGCGCAGAAGCCTTGCGCAAGATCATCTCCGTTGCAGAGAAGAAAAAGGTCATCCTCAATATGGAGTTGCTCAATAGCCGAGTTGATCACCCGGACTACATGTGCGATTTATCTAGCTGGGGAATTGAGCTTTGCAAAGAAGTCGCAAGCGATTATTTCAAATTGCTTTACGACATCTATCACATGCAGATCATGGAAGGGGACATCATCCGCACGATTCAAGCCAACCATCAGTACTTTGGACATTACCACACGGGTGGAAATCCAGGGCGACATGAGATCGATAGGACCCAGGAGTTGTATTATCCCGCCATTGCGGAAGCGATTGCCCAAACCGGCTTCGATGGATACCTCGCGCATGAATTCCTGCCAACCCGCGACGCAATGAGCAGTTTGGAAGAAGCAGTTGCGTTGTGCACCGTTTAACGGAGATCAACGGATAGGTGCAAGCCCATGAGCTCGGCGTATCAGTCCTATTTGTCCTGAATGGATCGATTCATGCAGGGGGCAGAAAAGGAAAGCACCGAGTTTGATCGGGTAAGCCGCGTAAGGCATCTCCGTCGGCTCGATGAGCAGTTCCGCAGGTGCCGTCCGCATGAACTCCATCGAGCTCCGGTGAATGTTTTCCAAGATTGCCAGCATTTCCGTTTTGCAAGGATGCTCGGTGGATTCCCCCAGCGGGGTGCTTCCCCGCCCGTAGCGTTTGCGGAACCAGCCGGGCATCAGATCGAGATCACCTTCGGCTCGTCCGCGCTGGCGAAAGAGCATCAATCCGTATTGGGCGACGGCAATATGGCCGATTTGCCAAGCGAAATTGCTGGGAATTCCTGGAGTTGGGGCGAGCCACAGGTCGTCCGAAACGTCGTTGAGAAGTTGCAGGGTGTAGGCTCGGGCGAACTCCATTTGCCCCAACCCCGCGTCGCGCATGGCTGTAAGCTCTGACAAGCCGGGGAGGATGACTGGATTTTCCATAAAAAATTTTCCAAGTTCTTGCGAAACGTCACACGCAGGGGTGGGTTAGAATGCTGAGCGATTTCTCGCGACATGTAGTTTGAAGGATTGTCGCTTCCATTTCAAGTCTTCTCAACTTAGGGCTCACGGTCATGCCAATGAAGAAGTTGTTTTCACGCGTAATGCTTACAGCAGGTCTCGTTGCCTCGCTGTCTTTCGGAGTATCAGCACAAGGTCCTGGCGGACCTGGCGGCGGACGTGGTGGCCAAGGTGGTCCTGGTGGCGGTCGCATGATGATGGGCATGGGTGGCGGCGGCATGGGTGGCGGTGTGACCGGCTTGCTCATGATGAAAGAAGTCCGCGAAGAGCTCAAGTTGGACGAAGATCAAGTTGCAGAGCTTGAAGAGATGGGCAAGGCGATGATGGAGTCGATGCGCAACATGCGTCCTCCTCAAGGCCAACAGCCTGACATGAAGGCGATGCAAGAGAACATGGAAAAGATGCGGAAGTCCATGGCCGAGTCGGAATCCAAAGTCGAAGAAATGCTCGATCCGAAGCAAGTCGACCGATTGATCGGTCTATTGATTCAACGCGAAAGCCTTCGCTCGTTGAACAGCAAACTCGTTGCTGATCGTCTTGGTATCACCGAAGAACAAAAGACCAAGATGGCTTCGATCGAAAAGGAACAAGGGGAAAAGATGCGAGAGCTTTTCCAAGGCGGTTTCAATGCGGACATGCGTGATAAGATGCGTGAAATGCGTGAAGCTGGCGAGACGAAGATGAAGGAACTGTTGACCGACAAGCAAAAGTCGGACATGGAATCCTTGAAGGGCACCGAGTTCAAGTTCCCTGAACCACAATTCGGTCGCGGTGGTCCTGGCGGCGGACCTGGCGGCCCTGGCGGACCTGGTGGTGGCCGAGGTGGTCGCGGTGGCCAACGCCCAGGTGGTGATGGCGTCTAATTCATTCCAAACCCCGGCCTCTGGGGTTTAGGCTAAGCGATAACGCAAAACGCCGAGCAAATCTGCTCGGCGTTTTTTATTGGTGATACCGGGATGTTAGTGGCGAACGATTTCCGGAAGGTAGTGGTGATGGCCGTTGATGTGTGTGGTGGCCGTTGATGTGTGTGGTGGCCGTTGATGTGATGGTGGCCGTTGATGTGATGGTGGCCGTTGGCCACGCAATGGTAACCCGACGCGTCAGCGAGGAAGCAGCGGAGTGGCGGTTGATTTCATCAGTCGCTGTTGCTCAGGTATATCGGTTTATTGAGCGGTGGGGATTACGCAGAGCGCGCGTATGGATGA
>CAIJIZ010000739.1 GCA_903820735.1 uncultured Pirellula sp. | reverse complement strand
GCTTTCCTATCACGAAATCGGGCCAGCTTCAATGCTTAGTCGTGCCAGTGGAGGACGACGGGGAAAACAAGTGCTCCTGACCATGCCGGGCTCGCCAGCCGGCGTACAATTGGCCATGGAGAAACTTATCGTCCCCGAACTTCCTCACCTGGTGCATCATGCCGGTAAATAAAATCGCCCAAAGCCGACCCGTTGATTCGCTGACCAAACGATACAGGTCGATACTGCTCTCTCGGTTTGGATTCATCCTAAGCCTACTTGCCCTGACTCTCACGGCTGAAACATCATCTGCCGAAAACCCGCCAGCGAACGAAGCGTCGGAGCTTTACAAAGTCCGCATTCAGTTCGACGTCCCCTATCAAGGCGACGCGGATCCGTTGCAAGTCGCCGATATTTATATTCCAGTTCGCGGAGACATCGAGCACGCGCCGAAACTACCAGGCGTTTTGGTGATCCACGGAGGGGCTTGGGTCGCCGGCGATAAACGATTCGATTCAGGACATGCCCGCAAGATCGCGCAGCAGGGCTATGTGGTCATGGCCATCAACTATCGGCTTGCGCCTAAGCACAAGCATCCTGCACAAGTTCAGGACTGTCGGCAAGCGTTACGGTGGCTCCATGAGCATGCTCAAGAGTACCACATGGACGAAACAGCATTAGGCGTTTGGGGTTATTCCGCCGGCGGGCACTTAGCTGCCCTCCTAGCGACCGATCGAAAGGAGCTCGATCCGCCGATCCGCGTCTGCGTTGCCGGCGGAGCACCTTGCGATTTGTCGATGATCCCAGAGGACAGCCGAGTCCTGGCCGGGTTCCTAGGTGGGACCCGCAAACGGCTTGCGAATCTCTACGCAGAAGCTTCTCCGATCGAACATGTCACCCAAGACGATCCGCCGGTATTGCTGTTTCACGGAGATGCCGACGAGTTGGTTCCGATCGAATACGCCAAGCGGATGCAAAAGAAACTCTCGGAACACTCGGTAGAACACGAACTGATCGTGCTACCAGGCAAATCCCACTTGATGGCTTTCGTCGATCCGCGTGGCATGAAAGCTTCGATCTCGTTCCTAGATCGCTACCTCAAATCTCCCCGTTGATTCTGTGCCCTATAAAGTAAGCGACGCTGCAAGCCGAACGGCACGCAGGTGGCTTACTCGATGATCTTCTGCAGTCGTTCAAGCATCCCGTCAGCAATATCGCGATGCTCATCGATCACATTTTGGTTTTCACCCAGATCGGACTGCAAGTCAAACAACTGGAGCTTCGGAATCTTCGTGGGAACAAGTCTTAGTTCTACGTTGCTTGCACGCTGTGCGTTGGACAAAAGCAGTTTCCAGCGACCTTCGCGGTACCCGAAATTCCCCGCTTGCCCGTTGTCTTGCTGAACCAATTCGGATCGACCGGACGCATTGGGATCAAAAAGAACTTGGCTTAAGTCTTGTGAGTCTTGGAAAGCCCCCGGTGGGACTTGAACTCCGGCAAGCGTTGCTGCCGTTCGAGCGTAATCGATCGTGCACATGATTTGATCGCTGGTTCGGGGTTGGATTTTCCCGGGCCACCAAGCGATCATCGGCGTGCGAGTACCACCTTCGTAAACATTGTATTTTCCACCCCGCAGCGGACCATTCGGATCATGGTTACCCAACGCCTCGATCGCAGAGTCTTCGTACCCATCATCGAGAACCGGGCCGTTATCGCTACAAAATAGGATCAGCGTGTTGCGATCAAGCTTGTTCGCCTCCAGCGAACGACGAATCTCACCGACACACCAATCGAGTTCGACGATTGCATCACCGCGTGGACCATGTTTCGTTGCACCAGCAAAGCGCTCGTGAACCACGCGTGGGACATGGATCGCATGCGAACAAAAGAGCATGAAGAAAGGGGTCTGACGATGGTTGGAAATCCATTGGTTCGCAGATTCGATCCATCGGTCCGATAGGTCTTCGTCCCGAAAGCGTGCAGATTGCCCTCCGGTGTAAAATCCGATTCGGCTTACCCCATTATGAATCGTAGCGTTATGGCCGTGCGACCAATTCATCTTCAGCTCATTCCGATGGGTGATGCCGGTGGGATGATCTTCGCTAGGTGATTTATCACCGACCCACAGTGGATCGTTCGGGTCGAGTCCAAGCACCCGATCATTCTCGACGAAGACTTGAGGAACCCGATCGTTCGTAGTAGGGAGCAGCAAGCAGTGATTGAAACCGAAGTCCAATGGGCCGGGACGAAGCGTACCGTTCCAATCTGGGCCGTTCGGACCACCCAATCCCAAATGCCATTTGCCGATCACACTCGTTTTGTAGCCGGCTGACTGAAGCACACTTGCGATCGTAGGGGTACCGGCGGGAATAATCGAAGGGGAGTTCGGAGGCGCGACGCCGGTCCCTTTCTGGCGAAAAGCATACTTGCCCGTCAAAAGGGAGTAGCGGGTCGGAGTGCAAGTCGAGGCGGAGCAGTAACCACTAGTAAATCGAATTCCCTCGGCAGCTATGCGGTCGATATTGGGCGTTGGAATCGAACTTGCTCCGTAACAGCCAACGTCACCGTACCCCAAGTCATCGGCGAGGATGACAATGATGTTCGGTTTGTCCCCGTGACTCTCTTTCGAGTCTCCGAATTCGGCCAACGCCGCAGCGTTGAGTATCAAACCGATCAGAACCACGAGAATCGATTTTGCGAAGTTCATCAGAACACCTTAGATATGGAAATTGGAACGCCAGCCGCTGGAGTTCGCTCTGAGCAAATGAATTTAGGAGCGAACGCTTGACCGGCCCCCAATATAACTGGTGCATGCGCGTAATTCGATCCACGAATATGGTATGTTATCCCCCGCTAGAAAAGTACTCGCGCAAAGTACTCGCGCACTCGATCTGCGATCGGCACACGAAAGGTATAGACTATGCCACGAGCAACCAACGTTTTAGGAACGGAACTTCAATCCTGTTCGTTCGACCCGATGACCGGGTTTTTTCGAGACGGTTGTTGTCGCTCGGGCGCGGATGACATCGGACTACACTTGGTATGCGCCAGGATGACGGAGGAATTTCTGATTTTCTCGAAGTCACGAGGAAATGACTTGAGCACCCCAATGCCGCAGTATCACTTCCCCGGGCTAAAACCAGGAGATCAATGGTGCCTGTGCGTCTTGCGATGGAAAGAAGCTTTCCAAGCAGGCGTCGCCCCAAAAGTGGTTTTAGAAGCGACCCACATTTCAACTCTCGAATTCGTCGACCTTGAAGATCTCGAAGCCCACCGGTTTGAAGAGTAATCCGCTTGATCCGAGCCTACGCGTTTTGCCCGGGTGAACTCCCCCAGGTGAACTACCCCAGGTGAACTACCCCAGGTGAACTACCCCAGGTGAACTAACCCAGGGAACTAACCACCGGGGATTAACCCATCGGAGTCCCCCCCGTCGAATTCTC
>CAIJIZ010000738.1 GCA_903820735.1 uncultured Pirellula sp. | reverse complement strand
TTTGTGCTTGTCGACCAATGCAGATACCGGGATTCCATCGATCAGATGCTCCCTTACAATCGCGATCTTTTGCGCAGGCGATAAAAACTTACGTTTGGACATAGCGGTACTTCCTTTTGAAAAGCCGCTAAACTCTAGCACTTATTTTTGTACGCAACTTCAAAACGGGCAAAACAAAACACCAACTCGTCGACTTCGAACTCTATAATCTCAAGGAAGATCCTTCCCAATCAGTCAACTTAGCAACGAGTAATCCGGAACGATTACAATCACTTTCAATAAAACTCGTTGAGAAGTACTCCGAAATTCAAGGCGAAGGAAAACGCTGGAACGACTAGTCAATAAATTTACTTTTTCCAAGGCCCTTCTATGCCTCAAAAAACAAATAACTTTCGACTCGTTCTAAGCCTCCTTTCTTTTACGTTCGGGACACTGCAATGTGCGTTTGGTCAAATCCCAGAACCGAAGAACTCGTCCGACCTGAAAATCAATTGGGTAACCTCTGAAATTGAAGGCCCAGGCGTATCCTTTCATACTTTCGATAGTAATGCAGCCAAAACCCAGGTCAGCTACCACATCTACAAACCGAAAGCCTACGAACTGGACTCGACACGCCGCTTCCCAGTTGTCTATTGGCTGCACGGATCCGGTGGAGGACTACAGGGCATACCCCGCGTCGCTTCCTGGTTCGATACGGCTATCGAAACTGGCAAAACGCCCCCCTGCCTTATTGTTTTCGTCAATGGACTCGCGGAAGGCATGTACGTTGACTGGAAAGACGGCACTGCACCTATAGAGACGATGATCGTCAAAGATCTCCTACCACACATCGATTCCGCTTATCGCACTATCGCAACACGCGAAGGCCGCATTCTTGATGGCTACAGTATGGGAGGATACGGGGCCGCCAGACTTGGATTCAAGCACACCGAACTTTTCAAAGGCATTTCCATCATGGGGGGTGGTCCACTGCAACCCGAACTGGTTCAAACCCCTCGCGCAGGCCGGCAACGCGCTGCGGAGATCCTCCAAAAAGTCTATGGCGGGGACCAAGAATATTTCAAGGAAGTCAGCCCAAGAAAACTTGCGGAATCAAACGCTGAAGCAATCCGAACACGATGTATTGTTCGCCAAATCTGCGGGGATCAAGACGAAACCTACGCCAACAATCTCGCCTTTCATCAACATCTCGAAAAGCTCGGCATCCCACACCAATGGCGAGTCCTTCAAGAGGTTGATCACAACCCCATGAAAACTCTCACCGCCCTTGGGGATTCCAATTGGGAGTTTTACAACTCGGTGTTTAATGCTCCCAAAACAACAACGCTCAAACACGAAAAACCTGACTTTGAACTTGTATTTGATGTTGAGAAACAACTACGAAGAGCTATCGTCGTCAATGCTCCAATCGATAATACGCTTCGCCCTGTTGTCTTGGCTCTTCATGGTGGACAAGGAAGTGCAAAGGTCATGCAAGCGAATTCGGGATTCGACCAAGTCGCCCGGAAGAATGACTTCATGGTCGTCTACCCAGAGGGGACCGAGTTCGGAAACAATCGCCACGCATGGAACACTGGATTTCTTCTGCGACGCCAAGTCCAAAACTCCAACGATGTCGCTTATCTCGATGCTCTGATCGATAAACTCATCGCAGATCATGGAGCCGACCCATCCAGAGTCTATATAACCGGAGGATCAAACGGGGGAATGATGACCTTCGTCTACGCTGTTGCCCGTACCGACCGCCTAGCAGCAGCGGCTCCCGTTGTCGCGTCAATGTTTACCTTTGACTCGAAACCGACATCCCC
Source organism: uncultured Pirellula sp. (assembly GCA_903820735.1). Classification (GTDB taxonomy): domain Bacteria; phylum Planctomycetota; class Planctomycetia; order Pirellulales; family Pirellulaceae; genus JBKCUI01. The sequence continues at coordinate 14,092 of CAIJIZ010000738.1, read as the reverse complement.
GTTACCAATTCTCATCATCAATGGAGCTAAGGACGATGAAGTCCCGATCGAAGGTGGCATGAGTCGAAATCCACTCGTTCGCCGCGCCCAAGAAGTCCCCTACAAATCTATCGATCAAGTGGTCGAATTCTGGATGCAGGTCAACAAGTCACAGTCACCACCTACTATTGTTAAAGTGGGCACATTGACGAACACGACTTATGCAAGCTCCGCCGATGGCGCTCCCACGGAGTTGATTGTCGACTCTGTCGGTGGACACGGATGGCCAGGTAGCCGCGCCCGACGAGAAAATACAACACCGATCACTGCGTTCTCTGGTGCCGAAAAAGTATGGGACTTCTTCAAAGACAAGAAACGCATAAAGAAAGATGAATAAATCCTTGATCGCTGTTTCACAACTGTACTATCGTTTTACCCTCCCCAACTGATTCTCTTGTTCCCTTCTAAGATTGCCTTTGCTTGCTCTGAAATGACCATCTTACGGGACAACCTTAACGTCCCCTCCCGGGCTGCAAATACCTCCGCTTGTTCGTCACTCATTTGACGGAGCCCAGTGAGAATTAAGTGCCCTTTATGCGCAGCCAATATTGCAGCTACTTGCAAATCGATCTCTTCAAGCTTGTACAACGGGAGGATGACCTTCTTTCTCGTAATCGCCCTAGCGATCGACTCCGTCAATGATTCCAAATTCGGTGACCCAAACATCTGACTAGAATCATTAGCCAATCTCTCGGCAAGTTTTATGTCTTCTAATTTCCGCAATCCGCTGCAAGTTAACTTACCGTTCGATTTTAATAGAACGTTGATCGTCGCTTGATCGAGTGACGGCACACGTGTGAGCGTCAAACGTCCCTGGAACCTCGCTAATATCTCAGCTTGCTCGCGTCGAACTTCTCTAATTCCCAATTTCAATGTGAACTCCTCAGAAACAAAAGTCTCTAAACACTCCAGGGAAACCTCCTCTAATTCACCGAGCACTACGCCGCCACGCGATACAACAAGCTGCTGAGACAAACCGACGTGAGACAATCGACGAAGGGATGCCAACGATAATCCACCGACATGTTTGGACAGTTCCTCAGCAGCTTGATCCGACAACTGCGATATCCCATCAAGCCCGAGTGTACCCTTGCAAGTTGCAAGAGAACGTGCGACGTCAGCATTTACCTCGGAAACTCCATTGAGCTGCAATACGAAAGGGCCTTCGGCTAGAAAAGAGGCAGTTTCTGTATCGAGAGACTCCAGATGATTCAGATGCAAAGTCCCTTTGCACTTACCAAGCTCTCGAAGTGTTTCTCGATCTGGACGCAATCGATTCAATTCGAGATAGCTTGCTCTCGCTAAACATGCGGCGGCCTGTGGAGAAAGTTCTTCGATGCCATTAAGCCGTAAGACTAGTTTAGATTCGCTCGCCAATACCTTCGCGGTCTGTACGTCCATGGTTCGAATTCGATTCAACGAAAGCATTCCACGTGATTTCGAAAGGACTCGGGCAACGTCGATATTCAACTCCGATAACCGATCAAGATCCACACCCGTTTTGTCCGTCGACCGCCGTACCAATTCTTCAGCCTTCGCAACGGTCAAGGCTTGAGGAATAACTTCGGGATCCTGAGCGTGAATGACTTCCAAGGAAAAACATAATACAACTAGGATCCCCCGGGCACGAATCCAGAAACCCTTGTACCGCGAGTATTGAATGTTTTTACGGATCCAGAACATGAGGTTCTCCTCGCAAGGAATAGCTACAAATTCTCGACCAAGATGCCCGAAGATCTTGGACTGACCAAGTGAATTCTACGTGGCCTCACTTCTCGTTTGCTCAAAGCTTAGAGTGGCTGAGACAATGCGATCATTTCTCTAACATGGCATGGCACGCAATAGACCTAGAATCAACCAACACCATCGAGCGACATAAGTTTCGCAAATCGCCAGATTCCGCTTCCGGCAGGAATACTTCTTATGCACAGAACTACCCGCAGGCTACGATCCTGCCATGGCAAAAGAATGGACTAAGCAACGCACACTTTAGTCAACGATCAATTAACGAACGATGCGGGCCGTCAAAGTTGCTGTGACTTCGTCTCCCGTTGTCGTTGTGATTCGAATTTTTCGCTGAATCGCTTCCGGGCTATCACTAGAATCTTCACCAGTCGCGTTTGGTGCTGCACGAAACGTAAACGGAAGTACATGCGCGGTTTTCTCTTGAGAGTCGGCACTCTGAACGAACTCAATTCTAGGATCATCACATTGAATCGATGCGATCGAAAAAGGTTTCTTCGACTTGACGATCACACGCTGCTGTCGAGTCTCTCCCGTTCGGATATCCCCCAAAAGCACCGTTTCAGGAATGACCGTGATGGGTGGACGAATTCGGGCCGAGACGCCTAAAGCCAATTGACGATCTCGAGGATTCGGATCGTTGGTAATAATCAAAATCTCATCGAGAAAATCAGCAGCCCGAAGGGTCCCTTTGAGCGTTACGTGCATGCGATAGGATACAGACGAAGGCGTGTAGACAGGAGCATCGAGTCGAACTTCCAAGGCGTCTGAATTGCCCTGCACGTCTACAATCTCCATCCCGCGACGACCCGTGAAACCGATCTGAACCGTGGATGTCTTGCTCTGACCTACCTCAACCTCGCCAAACTTCAACTCACCAGGCTCCACCATCACATCCGTTCGTATCGTCCCACCGACGGTTAACTGGACTTCGGCGTAATACGGTCGATCAATCACCACCGTGATCACCGCACTCTTCGTTCCAGTGAAAGATCGTGTATTGAACTGAGCAACAATCTCACCCTTCTCCCATGACTTCAACGTCGTCTTGGTAGCCACCGGAGTTGTACAACCACAACTGCTGCGAACACTCGCTATGTGAACGTCTTCCTCGTAACAGTTCTCCAACACAAACGCGTACTCGGCTTTCGCGTTTTTGCTGACGGTCCCAAAGTCGTGATGGGTCTCTTCAAACATCTTCCTCGCCCACCCCTCTGCGAAAACATCCGAGGGCCAAGCCGAGAACGACCAAGCAAAGACGATCAAGAACGCAAACCAACGTAATCTTGGAGGAACACGCATGTGAAGGCTTAAATGCTGGCATATCCGACAGTGCCACCTACTCCGAACAGGTGGCGATTACCGATTCGGTATCGGCAATCCTTAACGGATAGGTTGACTGGAATTCCACCAAGCATCCGTTCCATAGACCCTAGAATTCGACCGATGCGTCGAAGAATAACAAGCTAGGCAAACTGGGGCGACTCATAGCCGCGCAGAATTGCTTGCCACGGAAATCGGTCCACCCTGCATCCCAATCATCAGCGAATTGACACCTGACCCAATCCCAAGCAATGCACCTTGGGTGGAATCGGTCCAAAAACCACTCTCCACGGCTCTGGCTAACGCGATTGGCAACGCCACAGAGCCGGTATTCCCCCACTCGCTGAATGTTGCGTAGTCATTTGCGGGATCTAACTGCAAGGTTTCCATCATACGGCGTCGATGCGCTCCGCCAACTTGATGGCAGACACTTCTCTGGATGTCATTTCGTGTCCACTGTAATTCTTCGAGCAAGCTATCGAAGGTCTCTTTGCCTGTGGCTAAACCTGCTTCTAGCAGCATCTCGGAGTCGGTGTTCATAGTGGGCAACATGCCAGAACCAGCTTGATCTGTATCGCTTTGGCATAGCTCGTGATGCTCTGTTCGGGCAATCGCGACGCCTCCTGCAAACCGAGCACTCTGGGCCTGCAATCCTAACTTGGCACGGTTCGATTCGTACCAAAGCGAATCGACGAGCAACCATGCGCAGCTACCTGATCCGATTGTCAGAGAAGCGAACGCTGGCTTAATACTTTGACGCGTCAGATTCGGATCGGTCTTCAAATGATTCAAGGTTGCTTTCAAGAGCCCTCGAGAATCTTCGGTCCCGACTACCAAACCGGCCTTGATCTGCCCCGATTCAATCAACTGTGCAATCTGCACCGCTCCGTTAAGCACCCCTAAGCAAGCGTTGCTTACATCGTAAACCCAGCTCTTTTTGGGTAATCCGACGAGATGATGAACGCGGCAGGCGGTCGCTGGTTCGAGGTATTCTCTACAAACGCTTGCGTGAATCAAACATCCAACTTCATCGGGTTCGACTTGGGATGCCTGCAATGCTAACTGACAGCTTTTGGCGCTGCAGTCACTCAACCGAGTCCCGTCTTGCCAAATGCGCCGTGCTCGAATTCCACTCATACCCTCGAGTCGTCCGGCAGGAAGCCTGAGTCGTTCGTAGGTCTGCGCCAACTCGGCTTCGATCCAATCGGAAGTAATTTCCACCTCAGGTTGGAGGTAACCGATTGCAGCCAGGGAGACATTTCCAAATCGCATGGTCAAGCTTTTATAAGGTCAGGATTCGCTGGCGGGCTTTAGGTTCGATCGCATCTGTTCTAGTCCAGCTCGTATCGTCGGGGGAATCGGCCATCCGATAAGTTGGCCGGAATTCGGATCGATGCGACTACAGACTGTAATCACTTTTCCGCGCGCGAGAATTCTATCCCCACAACGGATGGTGTGCTGGTAAGCGATGCTTTTTGTTCCCAATCGATCGATAGCGATATCGATGGAAAGAACGTCTTCGAACCGCGCTGGAGAGAGAAAGTCGCAACTGCAATGCACGCGGGGCCAACTAAGCGTGGCAGACTCGTCCGCTGCAGAGTTCGCGGATGGCGGTTGTGGATCTACCACTCCATGGAACTTGGATGGAAAAATGGACCATCCAAGGGAGCGAAACATTGCGTGTTCCGCTTGTTCCATGAAAATAAAAAAAGCTGAAAAGTGGCAGATACCTGCCGCATCAGTTTCAGAGAATTCGACGCGCCGCTCCCAAACAAATACCGAATCCGTAGGCGCGGTATCAGCCAAGGTAACGGGTTGTGATTTACTCTCCGACATATGGCATAAGAGCCATGAACCGAGCGCGCTTGATCGCTTCTGCAACGGCGTGCTGGCTGGTAGCCGAGCAGCCCGACTTGCGGCGACTTACAATTCGGCCATGACGGTTGACCAACTTCGAAAGGAGCTCAATGTCTTTGTAGTCCACATACATTGGACGAGGACGCTTACCGTCGACGAGCAACGGGTCCTTCTTCTTGACCTTGACCTTAACACGCGTCCGCTTGCGCGCGAATTTCTTTCCATTTGGCGGTCGTTTGGAGGGGTACAGTGTAGAGTCCATACGGTCTAAGGGGATGAAAAATCGTTATACTTTCGGGAAAACGAGGTTGAAATATTAGCCGAAGCGAACGGATTCCACAAGGGGGGCTCCGACACTGCAATTCCCCGACGACACGCGAAAACCAAGTTCCCCAACGAGGGCTTCTCACGCGGGGCTTTAGGTGCGTGGAAGAAGGCTATTTCGTTGTTATCCGAATAAACGGTAAAACTTCGAGAGGTTTTCGGACTTAGGCAGGACTGGATTTTCATCAAAACTTGCCATTCTGCTATAAAACCCCGGCGGCTATGTGCCCGCAACCTGTTCGTTCTTGACTTCTGAACCGTCTAGAATCCTCGGAAATCCATGAAAAAACGGAATGTTATCGTCATTGGTGCTGGTCCCGGAGGGCTCGCTGCAGCCATGCAACTTGCTCACGCCGGAGCGAACGTGACGGTGCTTGAGTCAAAATCTCAAGTCGGCGGGCGATGCTCGACAATGCCCCTGGGTGATTTCCGATTCGATGTCGGCCCGACCTTCTACCTCTACCCGAGAATTTTGAAGGAAATTTTTCAATCGGTCGGATACGACATCGACCGAGAGATTCCGATGAAGCGGTTGGATCCTCAGTACCGCGTTGCCTTCGGTGCCGGCGGACACTTGGACTGCTCTCACCATCTGGATCAGATGGATGAACAAATCGCCAAGCTTTCTCCACCGGACGTCGGACAACTCAAAAAATACTTGGATCACAACCGAACCAAGCTATCGAAATTCAGGCCGATCCTCGAAAGCCCCTTCAATTCGCTGAAAGACTACGTTAGCCCATCCCTGATGGCCGCCGCCCCATACGTGAAACCCTGGAAATCGCTCGGTCAGGAACTCCAAAGCTATTTCCGCGATCCTCGACTTGTCATCGCCTTTTCGTTCCAAGCCAAATACTTGGGAATGTCCCCCTTTCGCTGCCCAAGCCTCTTCTCGATCCTCTCGTTTCTAGAGTACGAGTATGGCGTGTATCACCCCATGGGAGGATGCGGCCAAGTCTCACAGCGGATGTCCGACATAGCAAAACAACTCGGTTGCAATATCCAACTCAACGAACCGGTAACGAAACTTCGATTTCGCGGCAAACGGGTCACTGCCGTGGAAACCTCGAAGGGAACCTACGAAGCGGACGCTTTTGTAATCAACGCTGATTTCGCTCATGCGATGCAGCACCTCGTTCCAAACACCATGCGAACGCGTTGGTCGGACGAAAAGCTCGAGACGAAGCGATTCTCGTGCTCGACCTTCATGATGTACCTGGGGCTTCGTGGCGAGTTCCCCAACCTACCCCACCATACGATCTACATCTCTAAAGACTACGAAGGCAACTTGCGGGAAATCGAACAAGAAAAAAAGCTGCCCACCGAACCGAGCTTCTACGTTCAAAACGCATCGGTGACAGATCCTAGCCTTGCACCTAGCGGCAAGAGCGCTTTGTACGTCCTCGTACCAGTACCTCACCTTAGCCCCAACACACCATGGGATGCAAAGCAAACTGCGGAGTACCGCAGACTTACCTTCAAACGGCTGGAAGAAATTGGTTTGAGCGATATCGAAAGCAGAATTGAAGTCGAGAAGATCATCACCCCGGCTCAATGGCGGGATGACTATTCCGTGTACAAAGGAGCTACGTTCAACCTCGCACACAATCTCGGGCAAATGCTTCACCTCCGTCCGCACAACAAGTTCGAAGAACTTGACGGAGTCTATCTAGTCGGTGGTGGCACACACCCCGGAAGCGGCTTACCTGTCATTTACGAATCTTCAAGGATCACTTGTCGACAGCTACTACCCGATCTAGGTCTTCCAAACTCCTTCATCGACGAACTTCGTCCTATGCAACTTCGCCCTGAACTCGCTCCAGCCATCGCGGCTTCTTGAGAACTACCATGTCCGACCCAAACAATCCAACTCCTTCCGAATGGTTCGAACTCAGTGCAAAACAAGCCGACGGCTCGGTTTTGGATTTCGATTCCCTCCGAGGTCATGTCACCCTCGTGGTCAATGTCGCAAGCCAATGTGGCTTCACACCTCAATACAAGCAGTTGCAAGAGTTGCACGAAGCATATGAGAGTCGCGGATTGCGAATCCTCGCTTTTCCGTGCAATCAATTCGGTGGCCAAGAACCCGGCAGCGATGATCAAATTCAGCAGTTCTGCAAACTGACCTACGACGTTAGCTTTCCAGTATTCGCGAAAGTTCAAGTCAACGGACCTGATTCAGATCCGGTGTTTGTTCATTTAAAGAAACAAGCCCCCGGGTTGCTCGGTAGCGAAGGAATCAAATGGAACTTCACAAAGTTCCTTATCGACGCAGATGGCCGAGTTGTCGAGCGTTACGCACCGACCACCAGTCCGTCTGCAATCGCAAAAGACATCGAACCACTACTGAAATAATAAGCTTGCATCGATCGGGGCTGCGTCGATCGGCAAGCGTGTAGAGCTTTGTTTGCGCCCTATTTTTTCTTGGGTGCTCGCTCCTTGGAAGCTGGTTCTTTTAGATTTGCTTGCAGCGGTTTAGGCAATTTGCTTTTTTGCTCGTCAGTAAGCAATTTACCGATCTCGACGCGAGTCTTCGCCAACATCTCCTCGGTTTCCGCTAGCACTTTTTTCTGGTCGTCAGTCGCATTCATCGCAGCAATGGCGATCTCTTTGACTTCCTTTGGCTTCTTACCCTCGTCGCGTGCCTTCTTGCCCGCTTCGGCACGCTTTTGCAACATCGCGGGAGTAAGCCCTACTTCTTTGCGCTTTGCAACAACATCCTTGGCTGTCTTGCTGAAAACCTCCTTGATCTTCTCAAGCAGATCCGCAGGGGCTTCAGCAGCCTCTAGTTGCTTCATGAATTGATTGATCATCGCCGTCTCTGGATTGCCCTTTGGAGCCTTTCCTTTCGGTGAATCCTGCGCGAGCACTGACGATGAAATCAAACTTAGTGAAACCGCAAACACAGCAATGCATCGAATCATGGTAATGATCCCTTTCCATCAACAAACCGAAAGAAACCCAACGAAGCCATAGCGGGTACACTCCCAACAATCATATGACTATCTAGATAGGATACACCAACTCAGACTCGGTTGCTTGCTGCAATCACGCCGTCATCGACAGGGCTTCTTAATCGTTACTTTGGCTGAAAGACTTGCTGGGAAAACCAATAAAGACTACTGCTCCAATGTCGAGGCCGCCAGTGCCAGTAACCGTACCCGCATACTAGGAATGGATTCGTTGCATGGAGAGGAAGGTCATGCCTGCGCATACTAACCCACTCCATTTTCAAGTAGCGGAGGCCTAGGGATGAATCCAATGGACGAGTTGCCCAACGAAACATTCTCCATCCCATGCGGCGCTGCTGAAGCTTGGGCTGAGGTCTATCTCGACATCGCTGAAAAACTCGATGCCGAAACGTTAGCTAGTTCTCAAACCCAAACCACTCCGAAGGAGGAACCGATGCTCACGGAATACATCACTTGCGACGCGCCAATGGATTTCCCAGTGCCGACCATCGATATACTCGTCGAGCGCATATCGCAAATGTACGACGGTCAAAGGCCCGTCTCGGCAAAAGCCATTGCTGCGTCATTCAAGCTATCCGAAGGTGCGATCGCCTCGAGCCTGCGACATGCGGCCGAGATGAAGGCAATCAAGGAAATCAAATCCTTCGGCTGGATTCCGCTTCAGACCTAGCCACCATCAGCTGGCCCGTTTCCTCTGCCCCGTGTCAAGGATACGCATCCTATGTCCATTGATCGTTTGTCTTTACTCGAGTGGCTCCTGCCTTATTGTGAACCCAACACCGTTTGCATCATGTATCCCAAAGGGAAAAGCGACCGTCCTGGTTGGGTCAATGGGCAGGAGCTATCGGATCGTGCAATCGGTGCCTATCGAGCCGGCTCCCTGGCTTCTGAATCCTTCGATTCTATCACTCAAGACGGCAAGCCATATCGTATCACCCACGGGTCGCGTCTGACGCTCGTACCGCACCGCGATGGTGGGGTCGTGCGAGTCTGTTTTGATTTCGATGATCACGAAGGGGACGGCGCTAGCGAAGGTCAACCTGGAGTTGGAATCGCAAGCGGCCTACGTGGAGGGAAGAGCGTTTATAGAGCGTCGCACGTCCGAAACCGAGATTAAACAGACCGATCGGGATCATCGATTGGAGCAGGCCAACGCATTCCAGAATCAAGCTGAATCGATCCGGCGAAATATCAGGGAAAACACGCGATCGCATGAGCAGCTTGTGAAGCGACGCGAGGAAATCGAAGAGCGAATGCGTGTAGCGTAGTCGCTCTTGTCGATCTTTGGTTCTTTGACAATCTGGTTGAATCGTAGTGAGCCTTCGGGTCTGGGGAGCCCGACGGCTCGATTGAACGTGAAGGAATAAGTGCCGAGTGAAAAGCTGGTCAGCCGATATCGCCGGGAACCGATGGTGCCTTAACCCAATTACCTTCGGTCGCGGCAGCGAGCTTTGTAGCTAGTGATATCTGATCTTCCTTCTTTTGTGGGTATCCAACAATGTCGGCATGGTTTGGGTTGCTCGGCAGGATCGGTTTCGCAGCAACATTAAGAGTCTCGATACGACAGCTACTCGCGCGAATATTGCTAATCCCGTACAACGTCTTGCCACGAGCGGCAGCTACATCACGACCTACCTGCCACGTTTCATCGGATGCTGCTTCACGGTGTCGGTTGACCGAAAGCTCCACAAGGCTATAAGGGAGAAACAGCTTCGGTTTGACGGTCCCGTCGCTGCGGGTTTCGTTGCTATGCAAGATAAATCGGGCCAACAACTCATTGTCAGCAACAGCAGGTACGTTATTCGGATCGATCATGCGCCGAAGACTCGAGCAATATAGTAGAGCAAGGTTTTCGGAATTCGATCAACGAAACGGCATGAGCCGCGAGGATCCTCACTTCCGATCAACGCCGCCCAGTACAAGCGATTTTCGGGACCAATGCTGACGGTCAGCAAATTTCGGGGATTACGATACCATTCGAGATTAATATGGCCATCTGGCTCGCCGGTTACCGAAGGAAGTCGAAAGCCCAGAGGAAGCGTCTGAACAAAACGGCAGGCTGTCTCCATGACGTTCTCGGAGATGACTTGCTCGCCTTCAACCACTTTCCATTCTTCATCGGCTGCTTGCCAAACTTCAAAAATCGAATCGAGCGAATCCTGCCGCGATACAGTGAACGCTTGGCGATAGCGCTCTAAAATTGAGCCCTGAGTTCTCTCAAGGAACTGTGCCGTTGGGCTCATACCGACAAAGGATGAATGGTTCATGAACAGGCCTGACTCATTTAAATTTGTTTTCTGCGTCCTTCATGTACGCAAAAAAAACCTTGTTTTTCAGGAATCGGATTTCTTGAAGTACTCTCTCCAGCTCCGCTGACATTGTTGCAGCGGTGGTGGAAACGTCAATATCGACAACCAGAATCGATTTCTTTCCGGCTTGATCAGCGATCCGTTGCATCGTGCGGATCAATCTTATTTCGTACTGTTGTCCAGGTACTGGTATTGTGTCCTGATGAAAGAATGAATCCGAACGTAGTCCCAATCCCTTAAGCGGTGGGGGAGCTTTCGCTACGAAATCCGAGACTTTTTGGTTTGCCTGAAGTTCAATTTGCGAGATGAACCGGACGCCAATGCTTTCGATCACTTCAGGAACGTGCACGGTTTGGTACGCATGCCAGTATGGCAATGCGGATTCCAAAAAGGATTCCCAAGTCTGGTAAGGAGCCAACCGACTGAAAATCAGGCTCTTGCTTTTCCATTGGCAAATATGTTTTCCGTTTTCGGACATTATTCGTAGGCCATCCCATTGGGATTTGTGCCGAAACTCTGTGCCGGCAGGTGAGCCAGCAAAACCTGTTTCAAGTTGCATTTGGTCCGTGATCTTGTCAGAACCAAACCTGGACTGGAGCTTTACTTTGAGTTCTGCTGGCTCAAAAGACACCGTCGGCGGAGCGTTGAACTGAATGACCGCTTCAACAATGGGTGCGTGTTCCAAACGTGGAAACACTTCTTCGACATTGATTTCAAATGGTGTGGGTCGGCTCATATTTTACACTTTAGCGGATGTCAACTGTCTGTGTAATGCCACTCACTGGACACCAACAGGAATCCCAGAAAGCTGGCCAACTATTAAACGCGTCAGGTGAATCGTTATTCATCTGCCACCACTCCTTCAAACGTTGCCTGAAAATCCTCTACGCTCAAAGCTGTATCCCAAAGCCCCATTTGCAAAGGTCCATGGCGGGTAATTCCCATATATCGCAAACTTGCATCCTCGTAACGCCGAAATTTCCAAAAAGCATCATTCATCAAACCCCTGTTAAAAACACCCAGACTGACAAGACGCTAAAAGTCCAAAACACGATCACTACAAGGGGCTTTCGAGCACCGCAGACACGCGATCAGCCACTGAGTTCTACGACGATGGCTGTCGTATTATCCCGTCCCGATTCGCTTACCGCTGTAAGAACCAATCGCTGCGCAAGCGGCTTATGCTGCCCATCGCTACTCGACTCACAAACCAATTCCCGTATCGCGTGATCCCAAAGTCCGTCGATCACCCCGTCGGAACATAGCACTAACTTTTCACCGGCAGACAAAATGAAAGCACCGATCTGGGGCTCGATGATTTGGTGCCCGGCACCCAACGCGCGCGAAAGTACATTTTTACGCGGATGAAATCTTGCTTGTCGCTCATTGATCTGACCAGTTCGACGCAACCACCCAACAAACGTGTGATCCTCGGATACTTGCACCATCTTCATCGGATAAGTGCTCTCCCCTTCGGCTCGGTACAATCGATAAAGCCTCGTATCTCCAATGTGCGCAAACATGGCTAGACCACCATGCACCCAAACAACGGTCAGGGTCGATCCCATGTTACGGCAATGAACATCGAATCCGATACGGTTAAGCTCTTTGTGAATCGAGCAAAATAGCTCCTTCAAAATCTGCGGATACGTATCGAGCAATAGCCGATCGTTCAACGCTTGGGCCTTGGGCAACATTCGCGTCAACTCGTCGATTGCGATTTTGCCTGCCAACTCACCGGACTGCTCCCCACCCATTCCGTCGGCAACCGCGAAAATCACGTCTCCTTGATCCGTCGAAATACTTCCTGTGTTCCCTAGATACCGGACGCTTTGACGCGTTGAGAGAACACCTAAGAAACGATCCTCATTATTGCTTCGAAAGGATCCCGAGTGGGACATGGCACTCCAAGCTACATTCACACGCGATCTCATCGCCTGTGCCAATGCCGCTTGATCGTTCGCTTCGGGATCTACACCCCGCACAGGAAGAGGCGTGTCAAGAATCGTCGAGAACTCGAAATCGATTATGCAAAATCGACCATCGGAAGATCTATAGGTGATATTCCTAAGAAATGCATCGTCGTGACGCACGCCGTAGCCTTCAAGCTCCTCGAAGATCTCCTTGATGCGAGCTTCGCCCAAGTGCTCAACGCGAGCACCGCAATTGCTGGTGATGATCTCAAGTGTCTTCGGATCCGAGCCCAAAAGGCGTGGCACAAACGGACAGTCCCGCTCCTCCAAGAATTTCAGTACCCTACACTCGTTCTCAAAGCGTTCCATCGCCTTGGGACCTAGGAACTGTTTATGAACGCGACCGTCATACCCAATACGCACTATGGCGCGTTGGGTATTCTTAGCTTCTAACATGGATTGGACTCATGCGTCGTCGGGAGGATGACTAACGATCAGACAATCCTGGAATGTTAAGCCCTGGAAGCCCGCTTGGCAAACCCGGTGTTGCACCATTTGGAGCTCCAACACCCTTCGGTGCAATCAGATCCCCTAATTCGATCTTCAACCGTTGGAATTCCGCATCGCTGACGATGTAATACCAATCGGCAAATCGAGCATTTAATTCCGCAACTCGCTTTTGAGCTGCTTCCATCTTGTCCTTGCGCTGATCAAGCTTGCGTTGATTCTCTTTGTTGATCCGCTCTTTCTCAGCTTCCAATCGTTCTTTCCATTCGTCGTCGGTCAATTCTTCGATTGCCTTCTCTTGAGCCGCCGGCGGCTCAAGAGCTGCCGCTGGTTCCTGTACAGCAGGCTCTTGATACGACACGAACTTGTTGAACCCCTTCGCCCCTTGTCGATTCAAAGCTTGCGGCTTGACGTCGAACTCAGCAGTTGTCCCTTCCGCTGGACTGGGAGCGTCTGGTGCTGGTGCAGCAGGAGCGTCAGGCGCTGGTGCAGCAGGTGCTGGAGCATCTGGTGCTGGTGCAGCAGGAGCGTCAGGCGCTGGTGCAACTGGAGCGCCTGGAGCTGGTGCTGGAGCGGGAGCTGCTGGGCTCAAAATCGCTTTCTTGGCTGCTTCGATCGCTTTTAACTCCTCAACCGTTTGCGGGACGCGTTCAAGCTGAGGCTCGGGAAACTTGCTCTCGTCGACTCGAGTCGTCACGAGCAAGAAGCGGTTGATGGTAACTTTCTTTTGAGCATCGTCGGCAGGGGCGTTTGGATCTTCTACATCGGTAGGTTCGAAGGAAACGCCAGCACCTTTACCGAATCGCAAAAGGTACTGAACTCCGTCTTTGAGGGTGACTTGTAGATCCCCATTTTCCGAGAGAATCTCAAAGTCTTGTTGCCCAGATCGTCGAACTGGGAAGAACCCTCGTCGGGCAAGCGCGGACTTGGTGGCATCGCCAAGTTGTTCACCTCGCAAATCGGCGGCTACGCCAGCTGGCTTTTTCGATACGTTTGCGATCCGAAGATTGTCCAATGCATTCTTCATATCGTTTAACTTCGTCGCATTCAACTCTTCGGAAGGCTCGAGCAATTTCGGTTTTGCTTTTCCTTCTGAATAAGTCGT
>CAIJIZ010000737.1 GCA_903820735.1 uncultured Pirellula sp. | reverse complement strand
GTCTAAAGCCTAGTTCTTCTCCGCTAGCTCGTTCGGTTCGTTCGCCAGCACGCGTGTTTCAACCGGACTGCGACCTTTGCCGATCGGATGCGTATTGTGAATCCCGATCGATATTTGACGAATCGCTCGCTGAACAACTTGCTTGAGATTGGTCTCACCAAGTGCAATCAAACCTGTGATCAGTGCGGAAAGCACGCACCCTGCTCCATGTGTATTCTGCGTGTCAAAGCGATTGGTTTGAATGGCGATGTTCTCTTGGCCCGAACCGAGAACATGCTCAGAGTGCCCGTTGACATCCCCCAACTTCGCAAGGACAAATCGGGCTCCCATCTGATGCAAGTCATGGATTGCTTTTGCAACATCCTGCGAGGAATTCAATTTGATCCCTGTGAGTTGCTCAAGCTCAAAGCGATTGGGAGTAACTAGAAAAGCTCTAGGCATCAACCGCCGATACGCTTGGATGACTTCTTGTCCAGCTTCCCCTTCAGGTATCAACGAATCACCGTGCTTGCTGACCATCACCGGATCGACAACTAGTGGAAAGTTAAAGCGTTGAGCACGTTCATGGATGGCTTGGATGGTCTCTGCCGATCCGAGCGCCCCGGTCTTCGCTGCAATGGGCTGCAAATCATCCAACACCGCATCGAGTTGATCGATAACAAGCTCCGTGCTTAACGGTTCGACACGACGCACACCCAAAGTGTTCTGAGCGGTGATCATGGTTAAGACGCTTGCACCATACACACCGAGTTGCTGAAAAGTCTTCAAATCGGCTTGAATGCCCGCTCCACCACTCGGATCGGAGCCTCCGATGCTCAAGGCGACAGCAAGTGGTCGGTATTCGATTGGGCTGTTCATGGTTGATTCCATTCTAAATGACAGGCTTGAAAAGTATCTGAGTCATCTCAGTTATCTCAGTTATCTGAGTTATCTGAGTTATTCGCTAGGGTCCGAGGCGGTCGATTTGCCAGCCTCGATCCGTTCGCTCGTAGCGAAATCGGTCATGCAGTCGCGAGGGTCTCCCCTGCCAGAACTCGATAGCCGAAGGTTCAACACGGTACCCTCCCCAGTGATCGGGTCGAGGTACATCCGCTCCTTGCAAACTCGCATCGAGAGCTTCGACTAACTTTGCGAGGTGAGAGTCATCTGGAACAATTTCCGACTGCGGAGAAACGTTCGCGCTGAGTTGACTCGAACGTGGACGCGATCGGAAGTACTTCTCAGAAAGACTCGCATCGACCTTGGTGGCTCGACCTTCGATGCGAATTTGACGCTCCAAAATCGGCCAAAAGAATCCAAGTGCGACCGATGGATCGTTGTCGATCTCTTCGCCCTTGTCAGAAAGGTAGTTTGTGAAGAACGTAAATCCTCGTTCGTCGTACTCCTTGAGCAAGACGATGCGGCAAGCCGCGCCGCCGGAAGGCTTGTGAGTCGCAAGTGTCATCGCGTTGGTCTCGAACCATTCCGGCAAATCCATGGACAAGAGCTCTTGGAACCACGTCTTGAAGAGCTCGAAAGGGGACTCAGGGATCTGATCTCGAGTCAAAGACCCGAATCGGTAATCTCGTCGCAAGTGATGGATTGTCATAATCGCAGCTTACTTATCCCCAAGCGTCTCGTCGGTAGTGCTTATTTCTTCTTACCCAAGATGAAGGCGTCGATTCCCCATCCATCTTTCTCAGTTCGCACGATCATTCCTCGCGGAGTGAAAAACTCTTTGACTTGGTCGTAGGGTGGAAGCTTCTCACCTTGAATCTCCTGAGGCTTCGACTTGTCCGTCTTGAAGACTCGCTCGGCGATGATTGCCATCAACGATCGGCTTTGAGGAAGAATCCCTTGGCGGAACAGCTCGTATTGCATCTCGGCCGAACGATCTGCCAAATCGACCTCGGAGAAACTCATCCCCTCGGCACTCAAGAGCTTCGTTTGCATGGCACGAATGCTTTGAACCGATTCTTGCTTTTCAAAGTCACCTTGGATGGATTCGTTCGTCGCATTCTCGATCACTTTGTAGAGCGAGTCTGGATTCGAAGCGAATACAAAGTGGTCTTTGACGATGCAAACGGCCCATTTATTCAGCAATGGCTTCTCGTCTTCTTCCTCGTCATCGCTGTTCGAATCCCCACCGGTGGAGAACTCGATGACTTCTTCTTCCTCTTCTTCATTGGAGAACTTCCAAATTCGATAATCGCCAACATCTTCGATCGTCGAGTCGGGTTCGCTCTTGGAGAATCGATTCAACACTCCGTAAAGCTTGTTCTCTGGGTCATTAATCTTGATGCAGATCAACGATCGTTTCGATTCCGGAGTAATCGGTTCGATGATTTCCGTCACTGCGTAAAATTCCTGACCGATGAACGGTAGGATTTCTTTGCGGATGTCGATCTGCGGTCCACTCGGATCAGCTTTGATCTCATCGATGATGCGATCGAATTGCTCGCCGCCGATGTAGGCGTTGACGATCCCCCGAAGCTTAGGGAAGGCTTCGCTGAAGTTCCATGAAAAGCCCATGACACTCGCGGAGTTGCTGGCGATCCAAGCGGGAGGAACCAAAGCGGTCTGATTAGGAAAATCCAAGATTTGAACAGATTCAGGAAGCTCTTCTTCGCGAAGAATGAATCCTTGATGGTGCATATCAAGGTCTTCTTTAGCGAGCTGCACGGATCCGGCAGCAGCAAGGATTGCTCCGAAGCCTTGTTCTTCAAGAAGCTTCAAGATATCGACTTGGCTCTTTCCCTTCTTGCCGGAAATACTTCGCAATAGTTTTCCAATCCCAAGAGGTTGGACAAAGTACTCGACTTCTATTGGATGCTCGTCGTGTTCGATTCGCTCCTGGACTCGCGTGTACAGAGAGGATTTAGCAAGCGAATCTTCGCGAGGCTCCGTTTGAGCCTTGGCAAATTCTACGATCGAAATCAAATCGTCCGCTAAGAAAAGCTGGTTCTTCGAGACGGCGATGAAGGTATCTCGTGGGCGAGCATCGCTGGCCGCCTTCGGCACATTGTAGTGCTTGACCTGCAATCCATTCGTTTCGATCGTCTCGACCGTCCCCTTTTGAGCCTTCATTTCCTCGTCGACGCGCTCAAGGAATTTCGCTAGCACTTCGTCGCGTTCAGCTACATCAATCACAACCGCCAGCGAAAATGGTTTGTTGGTCAGCTCAGGACGGGAAATCAAACCCACCGCGGCTTGCCCCGAACACAAATTTTCCAGGTCTTCGAGTTTGAAACTCATTTGCCAGCCGGCGGAAGCGAATCGCTTTTGAAGCTCTTCCTTTTGGCTGCTCCAGAAATCTTTCATCCGCTCGTCGGCGGCGAGCAACCCAAGCTGGGTCTTGCCCCACTGAGCCAAAAAGGTCTCGGAGTTCGGCAATGCTACGAAGGCTTGCGTCTGCGCTGGAAATAAATCGATCGCTTTTGGAAGCGGATCGGCAGCTTGGACAGTTAATCCGAAAGCAAGACAAAGCCCAAGAGCCTTTGCCCGCGAACAAATTTTCAGGGCTGCCCCCAAAGGATTCAGCCAGGTTCCCTGACGTGCAACCCAGCGTCGCTGACGTGCAATCGGGGAAGAAAAGGACGGAACAACTCGGGATGTGACTCTATGGATTGGTCGCACTGGAGGATTCTCCATTCGTGGTATTCTTGGGAAAGGCCGAATAGCCATGCGTTGTCAAAGCGTGTATCGTAACGAAAAATCGGTCGAGCGGGGACGCTTCGGCCCCCCCGCCCACCCTCGTGGGATTTGACCATTGACGGCCAAAGCCCCTGAGAACCCCCTCATTTCCCCCACCTTTTCACGCATGGTTTGAACATGGCAAGAGACGAAGAAGTCTTGGTTGTCCCGGCATCGCTCCTGATGGAACTTGGCCCTTTTTCCGGATTTCTCCGCTCGGTGGATCGTTATTTGCCGGCATTGCTCGATCGATCGAACCAGTCGTTCCGGCCAAGAAGTCTGGTCGAAGACGATCCGTCGTTCAAACAACTGATTCCTTACGTGATTCTCGAATGCAACGATGAGAACGAGACTCGATTGTTTCGATACACACGCGGGAAGGGTCAAGGCGAAAAACGACTTCACGCTCTGCAGTCCATCGGCATCGGTGGACACATTTCTGTAGAGGATGCGCAAGGAGATGACTGGTATCGCAACGGAATGCAGCGCGAGTTGGCAGAAGAAGTCGTTATAGAGTGCTCTGGCAAAGACCAAATCGTCGGCTTGATCTACGACGACACCTCCGAAGTAGGCCGTGTTCACCTGGGTATTGTTCACGTCCTGCAACTCGCAACGTGCAAAGCCACGGCGCGCGAAGATCATCTGCTCGATGCCGGATTTGAAAGCATTGAAACTATCAATGGACAATCGCATCAATTGGAAACGTGGTCGCAACTCTGCTTGAAACACTTATATTGAGCTTTGCACCAGCGACCAGTTGGTCTCTACAAGCAACCCGTCATCTCGATAAAGTTTTAGTTGCTGGTCAGCCGCAAGCCATACAAGGTGGAAACCAGCTAAAGAGAATCGCCTGCCGACGTAACACCCCTCGCGCAGAAGAGTCGTCTCCCGCATCATCTGCGGAAGCTTATCCTCGTTTGCCTCAAGCGTGACCCACTCGCGGAATTGGTGCCGAATCGAATCGGCAGTCGTTGTCGTCATGTAGGGCTTATCGGCCAACCCAAGCCGAGTGCTTTGAGCATTGTTCATCCGAATTTCAAGGAAGTACTCCGGGACTGGGAGGCAATCTTGCGCGGTCTTGGGAAACACAGAGGCACCTTGCGCGGTCTTGGGAAACACAGAGGCACAGAGAACACGGAGAAACCCGTCGCCTAATTCCCATTCCCATTCCCATTCCCATTCCCATTCCCATTCCCATTCCCATTCCCATTCCCATTCCCATTCCCATTCCCATTCCCATTCCCATTCCCCTATTCCTATTCCTATTCCTATTCCTATTCCTATTCCTATTCCCTCTGTGTCTCTGTGCCTCTGTGTTTCAAAAACCCCCCCGATTCGCATTGAATTTTTCAATCTAGGCCGACTAGGCAAACCCGATCGACTCTAGCGAGGATTCCGCCGATTTTTGTAAAGCTTACGGGCCCATAACAACCGATGCCGGAAGGGGGGAGTAGCGACCCACTCACCCGATCGAGTTGCTGTCACGAACCTCAGACCACCCGGGAGCTGACTGGAAATGCAAGCATACCTTTATGCAGTGGAGAGTGTGAGTTCAGAGAGACGCGACATCGGTTTATCCGATGACAGCAACACCGCAGCGGATTGGCGATTCGAGCACCGTTGGAAGCCCAAGGACACCGAGCCTTGGGCTGCCGTCAGCATCCTTCACGGATTCGGAGATCATGGCGGACGCTTCGAAGGCATGGGTACATACCTTGCTAGCCTTGGACTCGCCGTCAGTGCCATCGACTTGGTAGGCCATGGCCGATCCCCCGGTCGACGCGGTGTCATCGCCTCTTACGAACAGTTGCTTGGCGAAGTCGATGGAGCGTTGAGAGTCTCGCGCAACGAATGGCCGGGAATCCCTCATTTCCTCTTTGGACAGAGCATGGGTGGGAACTTGGTCATCAACTGGATGTTGCGAGGTGGCCAGCAATCGGCATTGATCCAAGGGGCGATCATCGGCTCACCGATGCTCCGAACCCCTTGCGAACCGAAAGCGGAATTCATGCGGGCTGGTAGATGGCTCGCCCAGAAACTTCCGAACCTGCGAATCCATACCCCCATGTGCGTTGAGAAACTCAGTCAGGACCGCCGGGCCCAGGATGCTTATCGACGCGACCGACTTGTCCATCGCGCCATGTCCCTGCGGCTCGCCACCAGCTTGATCGATAGCGGAAATTGGGCCATGGATAACGCACATTTGCGAGCCATCCCCCCCCTATTGATGCAAGGAACGCACGACGCACTGCCCTCCTCCGAAGCCTCCGAACATTTCACGCGACGGGCAGGACCAACCGCCGAATTCATCGGCTGGGAAGGCTGCCGGCACGATTTGCACGACGAACCGCAGCGCGAAGCGGTCTTTAGGGCCGTAGCATTTTGGGCCAAAAACCGCTGTATCCAAACCGAAACCATCGGTCATATCGGCCTGAGTAAGAGAAGTTTCTCAAGAAGTGCGGTCGGCCGAGCGTCGGATTGCCGGGTC
>CAIJIZ010000736.1 GCA_903820735.1 uncultured Pirellula sp. | reverse complement strand
GATCAGCGGCATTTGGGAATGGCCAAGAAGCGTCGGGTGGATGGAATCGCTCGGGACAGCATTGTCACGGACTTGGCCGAGTTCAAATGGCTCTCGTGCTCCAGCCGTGAATCCGATTACTGTGGTCCTTCGGAATCTCATCTTTCTGGCGATCGTGCTTTGCCATGGTTTTCGTCGGCTCGGCCCACCGTATTCCTAAGACGCAAGATTTAACAATGAAAATCATTATCAAAGTAGGAGATGTTCTTAGCGAGCCTGCTGACTTGCTCATTTCAACTGCGAATCCCTGGCTAAATCTCTCAGGCGGAGTCAACGGCGCGATACGAGAAACAGTTGGTCCCGATCTACAGACCGAGCTTCACGAACTACTGAAACAACAGGGAATGTCTGCCTTGCCTGCAGGAACCGTGGTGCGAAGCAACGCCTACACCCTACCTTTCAAACATATTCTTCATGCAGTTGCGATAGACCCTTTCTATGATTCATCCACAGACATTGTCAGGGCAACCTTTGCGAGGGCGCTAGACATGGCTTTGGAGTTGCAAGCTCTCACAGTCTCGTCACCAACGCTTGCTACTGGCTATGGGCCAATGTCGATTAGCGACTTTGGAAGTGCAGTTGCACCCGTTCTCAAGAAGTCCAGCTTGGAAAACTTGACGCTAAGTCTTGTTGTTCGTCGTGAAGATCACGCGATAGAACTCCAGGAAGCGTTATGCAAGGCTTGTTTGATGGTGACCAGATGAAGTTCGGCATCTTCTTTTTTCTAGTACTTGCTGCATTGATATAATCGATCGCGATTCAGTTCGGCGGTTGGTACTGGATCAACGATATGGCTAATGCTCCGTTCGGGATCCTTGCTCCTGCCTTACCAAACGGGCACGCCGCTGCGATCCACCTGTCGATCTCGGACGCCAGCGGAGACGCAGCTATTCTCGAATGCATTGAAGGCAAGTTGGTGATTCATCACAGTCGAAAGCACGTTATGATGACTAATTCGCCGACCTTTCAGTAGGTGCCGCTCCGAAGTCCATTCGCATCGAGCGAGGCAACCCCTTATCTGGCGAGCTTTCAGCCAAATTAGTCAAAGCAGAGCCATTCAAGTGGCTAGGAGTCAAATAGGCTATAATTTTCACCCAGCTCTTCTAACACAGAAATCGCAATTGAACAGAGACAACTATGAAACATGTGATTTTTTTGATAACACTCGCAATCATTGGGACCATACCAGTGTATGGCCAAGTTGCAGATAAGGTTTTCCTCGGTGGAAGCATCGTTACAGTCAACGATGCAAAGCCATTTGCAGATGCTGTCGCTATAAAAGATGGGAAAATACTTGCAGTAGGCTCTAAAGAAGAGATCGCGAAATTCCAGAACGCTAAGACAGAGATTGTCGATCTCGCTGGCCGGTCCCTACTACCTGGCTTTGTCGATGGCCACGGACACTGCTTTGGTACCGGACTTCAGGCAGCATCTGCAAACTTATTAGCGCCTCCCGACTACACCATCACAGATATTCCAGGAATTATTGCCGAGCTTAAGAAGTATGCAAAATCCGAGACTGCAGTGAAGCATGGTCTCATCCTAGGATTTGGATATGACGAAGCTCAACTGAAGGAACAGCGACCACCCAATCGCCACGAGTTGGATGAAGTGTCCAAGGACATACCTGTATACATCATTCATCAATCAAGCCACTTGGGCGCAGGCAATACTAAGGCTCTGGAAATTGCCGGCATCACGGCGGAGACCAAGAACCCGGTCGGCGGCGTGATCCGCCGAGAAAAAGATGGCAAGACGCCTGAGGGAGTCCTAGAAGAAACGATTCACTATGCCTCGTTGATGAAGATCATGCCCAGGATGGGGCAGGCTGAGTTCGACGGCCTAGCTCAAGCAGGAATGAAGCTCTACGCAGCCAATGGCTACACTACAGCTCAAGAAGGACGAGCGATCGCGTCGGTCGATCAATGTTGGATGCGGCTAGCGGATAAGAAAGAGATGTTGATCGATGTAATCAGCTATCCAGACATCTCGGGCAACGAGAATCCCTTCGGCTTGGACAGCAAGTGGTACAGCAAGACGACAACCAACGGCTACCGCATTGCGGGAGTAAAGATCAGCCTTGATGGGTCCCCTCAGGGAAAGACGGCTTTTTTGAGCCAGCCATACTTTATTCCTCCGCATGGTTCTCCTTCGAACTTTCGCGGTTATGCAGCCATGCTAGATCAAGATGTTGATCGAAAAGTCGCACTTTGCTACGAGAAAGGTTGGCAGTTCATTGCTCATTGCAATGGCGATGCTGCTGGCGACCTGATGCTCGGAGCTGTGAAGGATGCACGAGAGAAGTTTGGGCCGGGTAATGATCGTCGCGATGTGATGATTCACTGCCAGACGGTTCGCGAGGATCAACTCGACATGATGAAGGAGTACGGAATCATTCCTTCGATGTTTGGGATGCATTGTTTCTATTGGGGCGACTGGCACCGTGATTCAGTTCTTGGAGCTACAAGGGCAGAAAGAATCAGTCCAGCTCGATCCGCTATGCGACGCGGCATGATCTTTTCGCAACACCACGATGCCCCTGTGGCCATGCCAAGCGCGATTCGGATTCTATCTTCCGTTGTAACCCGCCGAACTCGTAGCGGCGACATTCTTGGCGCGGAACAATGCATTCCCGTGGATGCGGCGATCAAGTCCATCACGCTTTGGGCGGCATACCAACACTACGAAGAAGCTACTCGCGGATCGATCGAAGTCGGCAAACTAGCTGATTTTGTCGTGCTCGATAAAAACCCGCACAGCATTCCAATCGAGGAACTTGCCAACTTAAAAGTGCTCCAGACAATCAAAGAAGGCAACACGATCTTTACCGCGCGGTAAGGCCCCCTCTTGAGCTTTTGATTGCCCACAGGGTGACCAATGCACATGCTTTATCAGCGTTCATCAGTTTCCTTCAGTCGACTTGAGAAAGCCAGCGAGCAAAATAGAAATACCACCGGACAAAGCGGAGAACAAACCGACGAGACTGAATCCATCGAGCCCTCCATCGGCGTTTTCCACCAGGAGTCCCGAAGCGATCATCGGCGCTACACCCGTAGCAAATTGCTGAACCGAGGTGTTCACACTCATGAACGCCCCTCGAATATTCTGCGAAACCATGGTCAGCAACATCGCTTGTGCTGGCACCATTCTTGCCGCAGCACATACCATAAACCCAGACGTGGCCACCGTTGCCAACCACAGTGATGTGGGCGTAAAACGGGAAACCACCAAGGCCATCACAACAGCACCCGAGGCTAGAAGTCGGAACAGCACAAGTCGCGATATGCGATCGGCCCAACGCCCTACCATATTGGTCACAATAAATGTCGATATGCCAGCGACGAAGTAAACCATCGCCAGTTGCCGCTCACTCCAATGATTCATCGATACAAGGACAGGACCAAGAAATGAAGCGACCATGAAGGTTCCGATAATCAGAAAAAACGAAAACAAGAACGCCATCAGATGTCGTTTGACTCTCACGACGGCCATGAACTCCCCAATAGGATGATGACGCGGGTGAGCAAGATGATCTTGGATCGAAGGCAAAATGAAAAACGCAAGAAACCACACAGCAATCGAAAGAGCGCCGAATGCAAAGAAGGGGGCACTGCGACCAAAAAACTCTGCCAGCATTAGACCGGTAGGTAACCCTAGTATCGATGCAATGGCAAAGGCCGACATGACCAGCCCAGTAGCTCGGCCTCGTTTATCGTTCGTAAATAGATCGCCGACACCGATCATCACCACAGAGGCTGCGAGTCCTCCAAAGGCACCCGCAAGCGTTCTGGCTACTAAAAGCATCCCAAACCCAGAGGCTAGGCCGCAAGCCAAAGTGCTGAGTGCAAATCCACCATACACCACCAAAAGCAGGTGCTTGCGATCCAATCTGTCAACGACAAAGCCCGATGCTAAACTCGTTAAACTAGCCGCCCACGCGTAACAAGCTACCACTGATCCAAATTGACTAGGAGTCAATGACAACTCGCGTCGAAGCCGATCGCCCAACGGCATTATCATGATGAAAGTCGCAATTTGCGTAAACTGAATCATCACAAGCACAATCAGGATCAACTTCTCGATCGCAGTAAATCCAGTTGACCCTCGATTCCTATTGGGATGCATTATGTTCGATTTCAAGAGCAACTCGCGACTATAAAAGCTCTTCCCATAGACCAGCAAGCGAGATCATCATTAGCCGCTCGCGATCAATTTTACCCGTTGGAAAGTAAGGAAGCCGACGCACGAAATAGACTTCCGAAGGAACCATGAATTTTTCGAGCCTCTCACTGGCCAATTCCAAAAGATCCTCACGGGACGGACATGGTTCAAAACCTTCGCGAAGGATTACGAATGCCTCGATTTTAACTTTTCCCTCACCAGTGTCAGTTCCTACAACAACCGAGTGTTGAACCCCTGGATGGGAAAGCAGTACCGTCTCAACTTCGATTGGTGCTACTTTAAAGCCGTTAATTACGATCATCTCTTTATGCCGACCAAGAAGATGCAGTTTTCCTGTGTCGTCGATTTTTCCGATATCCCCGGTGGAGATCCAACCGTCAGGACCTAGTACTGATTTGGTCAGATCAGGAAGATTCCAGTATCCATCAAAACTTGATGAAGTCTTGACCTGAATATGACCCTTTTGGTTACATGCTAATATCTTCCCATAATCGTCGACAATGCGTATTTCGGTGTCGGGCAACGGGAAGCCGACTAAGCCACCTTCGGGATGCTCGTTATCAGAATGCAATACACTGATGAGTCCGACTTCGGTCATCCCATAAGCGACCGATATATATCTGCCCGAAATCGCAAAAGTTCTCGCCTGGATTCGAGGCGTAATGAAATCGCCACCTGCCCAGATCGCTCGGAGTCGATCCATACCGATACCTGTCACCTCTTGGGTTCTCATCAGATCCGATAGGATGGAGGGTGCGTCAAAAAGCAAGGTCTTCTTAGGCTCTGTTCTAAATGCATTTCGGTACGCGCCGACGGGATCCAAGGTGGACAACTCTACCATGGCCCCAACCACCAACGCAGGCAATGCTTGTACGATCATCCCGATTTGGGCATAAAGCGCCGTACGGACAAAAACTACATCGTCGGGGGAGTATTCAAGAATATCGATCGTCCGCTTGATCGCATTGGCGACGGCTCTTCGGCTATGGATCACACCCTTGGGACGCGCCGTCGTTCCTGAGGTGAACGTAACACAAGCGATCTGATTTTCCGAAACCTTCGGAAATGACGCCATCTTACCTTCGCCATCCGGAGAAAGACTTGAAGTTCTTGCTAGGTTATCAAACCAATCAAGTCGGATCAGGATCTCTGGGTGATATTCCTCATCGATTGACTCCAGGATCTCATCGGAGGCAATCAAACCATGCGTTTGAATTGTTTTGAGACAGTGATGAAGTTGGGGCGGTGTCGCTGTAGGCCGGAGTCGAATAAGTGGAACACCTGCTAGAAAAGCTCCCAAATGCACAATCACTTGCTCGTTGCCATTGGGGAGAGCTGTTGCAAGTGGTCGCGTCTCTCCAAAGCCGTTGGTCAGCAGATGCTCGGCAAAAAAGCTCACTTTGTGCATTAGTCCGATGTACGAAAGTGACTCGCCATCGTGGACGATAGCCACTCTGTGCCCATGGGACGCTATCTGGATAAGTAATTCGGATAAATCATCCATCTGTTGTAGTGACCCTGGCCCTCGATAGCTCAAGTGCGCCCTTCAAGATTTCGACTGAGCAAAACTATGGCTCGTTGCAAACAAAATATCACACTGATGTAGCTACAGGAAAAGTCGTCGAGTATACCATGCATTCATGTACGAGAATGGATTCTCTATCAAAGAAATTCGACTTCGGGCAGTCTAATCTCTTGAGAGAGGGCTGTCGGTCAGGAAGGATTAACTACGGCAAATGAGTGAATATCAAATCGTCAAGTTCCGAGCTATCGATCGTCCGTTGACTGATAAGCAACTTTCGTACATGGACCGGCAGTCATCGCGCGCTGAGTTCACGAAGTGGGAGTTCGAAGTTGAATACCATTACAGTTCGTTTCGTGGTGACATCGATGGAATGCTCTGCAACGGATATGATCTCTTTTTGACTTATTCCAATTACGGCTGCCGCGAGATTCGAATGCGGTTGCCAAATGGCTTGCCCTTTGCAAAAAGCGTTTGGTCAAAGTACATCAGCACCGAAGGGCTGACATGGAGTGCGGACAAACGTGGAAAGGCTGGCATACTTTGCTTAGCACCGTATTATGAAGAAGTATTCGAGCCAGACTGGGAATTCGATCACTACCTGGATGCAGCCGCAAAGCTCCGGGAAAAATTGATCGCTGGTGATCTACGCGTTTTGTATGTTCTATGGCTGTGTAATGCGAATTCATTAGGCGAAGAAGACACGATAGTGATGGAACCGCCTGTACCTCATGGAATGAGCGGTATTCTAGATGAAGCCGAGGATATACTGAACTTTTTCGAAGTTGATCCATTGCTGGTCGAAGCTGCGGTTAGCGGCAGCCCTGCTTTCGACGCTCAAGGTGCGCAAGATGCTGCAGTAAATGCTTGGCTGAAGAGACTTACTGTTTCACGTCGTAATGAGATCACCCTGCGAATGCTTCGGGAAGATCCCGTTGCATTGAAAAGTGAGTTGCTTGCTGAGATTCGCGATAGCCAACAAACGCAAAGCTGGCCCTTTGAACCGCCGACTCGCACCGTGGCTCAACTGCGTGAAATGTGCGAATCGTTGCATCAGGAAGAAGACAAAAAGAAGAAAACACAAGCCGCTGCTAAAGCCAAACGGGAAGCCGATAAAGTAGAAAAGGAGCTTCAAGCAAGAATTGCCGACATGCGGTCCGCTCCAAATTCGTGGTTGACGAAGGTATCAAAGCTTGTTGAAAAACGTGGCACGGATAACTACCGCGAAGCAGCTAGCATGCTCGCCGACTTGCGAGATGCATTGGGAGGGGAGCAAGGAAACAAAATCGCCCGCAAGCATGCGGCACATCTTGCCCAGAAATATCCAACTCTCAACGTGCTGAAGTCTTCGCTACGAAAGAAGCGGCTATTGGACTGATCTGAGCGCTGAGTAGATGCCGAATGTAAGTGCAAGGGGTGTGGAGGTCGAGAGTCACCCACCCGGCACCTGCCCGTCTTCTCCCGCTTGGGCGGGAGTAAGGAGCGGGGGGACGAAGCAGGGCAGAGCACAGGACGACGCTTGAAACTGCTTGTTGCGATTCAACGATCAGTAGGGTGTGGTGAAGCGGTCGGCCGATGATTTCCTCAACCACTTCGACATCCCAAATACCACCCCTTACATCCGCGCGGTTAACTACCGACCGCGAAACCCACCGCTCCAAGCATGACACAAACGGGTTCTGGTCTTCTTTGCGTCTTTGCTCCTTTGCGTGAGATATTGGTTCGCTCCTGCCCCCCTTTTTCTCTGTGTCCTCCGTGTCTCTGTGTTTCCAATCTCTAACGCACTTGAAGGCTTTTTAAAACACAGAGACATCTGAGGACACAGAGGGAAAGTGAAGTAGGAGAGTAGTGTGATTGTGCGAACCGTTCGAACTTGGGGATAAGTTGCGGATTTTTTATTGGTTGATTACACTTCATTGAGAATTCATCTGCATTCTGCTTAGCTACCGAGACGCAAGAATCTTACTTTTACATCAACACTCGTCATCCATGAGTTACCCCAATTCAAACGTTCTGTTGAAACGGAATTGCGAAAACGGGAGCAAGATATGGTCTAGGTTGGTCTCTTTCGATGAATAGTAAAAGACAGACAACTTGGGAGGTTCGTTGGTCGAACCCAGATTTTGCCCCAGCGTGGGCAGGACGCGACGTTCCCACCGAGGTTGTCGAAGCGATCAAATCCGGGTGGTTAGCCGCTTCGGGCCGAGTGCTCGACGGCGGTTGCGGGACGGGGGAACTCGCAGCTTGGTTCCATCAGCAGAACTACGAGAGCCTTGGGATCGACATAGCCCCTTCGGCCATCTCAAAAGCAAGGGCGCTGCACGACGAGGGCGGCCGCGGTGAACTACGGTTCGAAGTGATCGATATTTGCGAACAGGTCCCGATGGGAGGACCGTTCGATATCATCGTCGATCGAGGTTGCCTCCACGGGATTCCTAAGTCGTTGACAAATCAATATGCGAAAAATATCGCTGCAGTTAGTCATGATCTCACGCGTCTGTTAGTGTTCATGCGGATTAGTCGTGGACCCGTGTGGTTAAGACGTCTCCCTTTTGCAAGGCGTATCGAGCGGTGGTTTCATCGTCGACGAGTAGCCAGCGTCTTCCGCGGATCGTTCACGATTGAACATGTCGGTTTAACCGATTTACGGGGAGTTATGGCTGCCGGAGAGATGCCTGGCGTGGTCTACTATCTTATACGTAGTCCAAGTGCCGTACGGGGCCTTGCGCCAGGCTCTGCGAGCACCGCGTCATGACCTTACGATTCAAGTATGTCCTTGTAGATACTTTGCCTCAGTTAGCCTGGTGCGCCGTTGTGAGAGCCGGTTCAAACGTGGCTACCATCTTCCACGGCAAGAGTGTTGAAACGGCACCAGATTTTTTTGCAGAAGCTGCCTGGAACGGCGGCTTCACCCCATCAGGCCTGCGGGCCGCCACGGTGGTTTGTGGCACGGGCGCGACTTGTGACAACGGGTACTTCACGTTCCATGCGCGCACGGATAGTCATTCACCTTTGTTCCGCCTACGCAAGCCGGGTGTGACGTACGTTTCTAACTCGGCTATCTTTGCACTGACTGCTGCGGGCGAAAAACCTTCCCCACTTCATCCCTTCTACTATCACAATCTGATTGGGATTTATCGTGGCGGGTTTCGCGGTGTGAATGGCCATCTGCCGACAGCGTCGCATGGAGTGACGGTGGGAGTTCATTTCTACGTCGCTCTTCGAATCGGTTCTGATCTCGTAGAGTCGTTCGAAATCCCCGCGTGCGATGAGGAGCCGCAAACGTGGAGTGACTACCGAGGACTGCTCGACCGAGGGGTACAAGATATCGCTGCCAATGCGTGTAACGAGTCGCGTCGTTTACCCTACCGAATGCTCGCACAAATCTCGCGCGGATACGATAGCACTGCATCGGCAGCATTGGCCGCGGCAGTCGGTTGCCGGGAATCAGTCACGATCCATGACAGCCGCGCTGATACCCCAGGCAGAGACAGTGGGGAGGAAATCTCGCGAATACTCGGCATGGACTGCCGCGTTATAGATCGCTGGGACTACATGCGTCGTAACGATCCGGTAGATGCCGAGTTCGCATTCATTACCATCGGTGCGATTCCCGTTTGGTCCTCACTCGAGAACAACCTCGCGGGCCGAATTATGGTGACGGGTACACAAGGTGATGTCGTCTGGGGTCAGCACCGCAAGCCTCCGGTGTCGCCGGAGCTTGAACGCCCGAGAGAGGCCAAAATCGTCGGAATCAGCGAGTTGGAGTTTCGACTCCGCGCTGGATTCATCCCGTTCGCTCCCGCCACGATCGGCATGCGCCACAGCCGGGCAATCGCTGCTATAAGCCGGTCGCCGGAGATGCAGCCTTGGTCCGTTGGGGGGCAATATGACAGGCCGATACCTCGCCGAATCGCTGAAGAGAGCCAAGTACCACGAACATCCTTCGGAATGACGAAGATCGTGGGTGGCTGCGCACACTTCAAACGCCCTGGTGATTTTTCACCGGCAGGCTTGCGGGCCTACGATGAGTTCCGCAAGAGCAGCCACTCTGCCCAGCCAACTGGCAGGGTGCTCGCGACCAGGCTCTTATGTGCTGGTGAGCAAGCTGCTTGGTATTGCTTACACGAGGGGCGGTTTCGTTCTTCAATCGCGTCCCGATTCCCTTGGCAGCCGGTAGTCCTCACGAGGCCCCGACACACCATACCATGGCGGTTTCGGTTTCTCTTTCAATGGAGCTTCGAGTCACTGGCGGCACGTTACAATTTTGTCAACGATGAGGGGAGCAACACATGAACGGTTCAAACGACACCATTGTGACTCGTTTCGCAGCGACGGTTGCTGCCCGACCCGATGCGGTTGCGATTGAGGACAACCTTCCTGTTCGTTACGCGGAACTTGCCCAGCGAGCTAAAGCGGTTGCGGTCCGACTTCCAAGCGTCGGATCGGATCCCGGCCGTGTTGCGATCTTGGCCGATGATCGCACGACAGCCATCGCGTCGATGTTCGGTACTGCAATGAGTGGCCATGCTTACGTGCCGCTCGACGCGGGCGATCCTGATGCGAGGCTACGTCTTATTATGGAGGACGCTGCCCCTTTTACGATCGTAGCCGATCCCTCCCAAGCTGATCGAGCTAGTGCACTCTGTAACGGACTGTGCTCAGTGCTTGTAGTCGACAGCGATAGCGTCGAGGCTATTGACGATTCTCGTCTCTTGCCGGTAACGCCTGAGAGCCTCTTATTTGTTCAGTACACCTCCGGATCCAGCGGTCGTCCGAAAGGGGTCCGTCAGACTCATCGCAACCTGCTCTTCTACTCCAATGCCTATGCGAGGACCTTGGGAATGCGTCCGGACGATCGTCTGTCGCTACTCTATACGCTAAGTTTCAGCGCCTCGAACATGGACATCTATGGTGGGCTGCTTCGTGGTGCCACGCTTTGCCCGCGAGACCTCCGAAGGGAGGGAGTGCATGATCTTGCTAAGTGGCTATTAGATCGACGAATCACGATTCTGCACACGGTCCCAACCGTGTTTCGGGAACTGACTCGCTCCCTCGAGGCAAAGGATTCGTTTCCAGATCTGCGGGCGATCGACCTTGGGGGTGAGGCTCTTTTCGCCGAGGACATTCGCCGCTTTATACCCCACGTCGGTCGAGACTGCCTCTTTGTGAACCACTTAGCCGCAACAGAGATCAGTGTCATCTCCCAGTTTGCTATTCGTGCCGACACTTCCCTGCCTCAAGGACTTCTGCCTGCCGGCCGTAGCCCGGATGGTGTTCAAGTCACGATTCTCACCGACAAGGGCGAGCCGGCGAGCCCCGGAGACTCGGGACGGATTGCGATCGACAGCGATCATCTCTCCCCAGGCTATTGGCAGCGGCCCGAGTTAAATCTGGCTTTCACGAACTTGCCGGACAAGCCTGGCTGGAGACGCTACCTCACCGAGGATTGCGGCCGCATCGATGCTGAAGGAATTTTGTACTTCACTGGCCGAAGTGGTGCGAGGGTTAAGATTCGCGGGCATTCGGTCGACCTCCACGAAATCGAGGCGGCTCTTTTGGCTTGTGCGAACGTCAGTGAGGCAGCCGTAACCTCCCAGGATTCCGTGGGGCTGCAAGCGGAACGACTCGTCGCCTTCGTCGTGCTGGCTCCTTCTGCAGAGATGACCGTGACAGATCTCCATCGTCAACTCACGCTACGGCTACCGGCGTACATGTTGCCGTCCGCCTATGCGTTTCGAGATGCGCTACCTCGAACAGATACCGGCAAAATTGATCGCCGTGGTCTCGCAGCAATAGCCCCCGAGGTGGTTCAACCCCGAGCTGACTTCTTGCCTCCTAAAGACGAGTACGAGCGACAGGTGGCCGAGATTTTCTCGCGCTTGCTAGAGTGCGAGTCGGTCGGGCGGGCAGACGATTTTTTTCTTCTTGGCGGCGACTCCCTGCGGGCTGTAGAACTACAACTAGCGCTACGGGCCGCTTTCGGCCGGGATGTGCCCGACCTTGTGGAGCACTCTACCGTAGCCCGTTGTGCTGCACGCGTTCGCGAGGGCGTTGCCTCCGGTCTCACTACGTCGATGCCACTGCTAGTACCCCTGCGACCAACAGGCTCGAGGCCACCACTATACCTGATCCACGGCCGTCTTGGGCAGGCGTTCATCAGCCCAGCTTTCGCCGCGTTGTTCGACGAAGATCAGCCTTTGTTTGCTATCCAAGCGAAGGGACTCGATGGGATTACGCCGCCGGCAGCTACGATCGAAGAAATGGTGGCGGACTACGTCGCTGCCATTCAGAGGCATCAGCCGAAGGGACCTTATTTTCTCGGCGCTTTGTGCGCCGGGAGCTATGTGGCCATGGCTATGGCCGAGACCTTGGCCGATGCTGGCCATCCGCTGCTACCCTTGCTCCTGTTCGACCCTCCTGAGCCCTGGTCTTCGGCGCCGGTGGGACGCAACCAAGTTGAGCGACAGATTCGCGTTCGCCACGCGGAGAACAAGATCGACGCGCCGGTTGGCGACGCGCGACTCTTGAAGGCCGCCGTCGACGTTGCACAGGCTTTTGAAAGAGCAATTCGCCGCTGCAGTCCCAAGAAATTCAAACAACGGGCCTTCGTACTCATGAGCCGCAACAGACTTTGTGAGCAATGGACCGCTCGTATGCTTTCAAGCTTCCTAGGGGACTCGATCGAGTATATGATAGTCGGCGAGAAGCATCAGGATGTGCTTGATCCAAGAAACGCCGAGTTCAAGGTGGCTGTCCGCAAGTGCCTGTCAAGCATTGGCGATAACGGCAGTCCTGACAATAACCTGAATACAATTGGTGCTCCTCATGAATCTATACTCCTGCGTTGCCGTAGTAGGTGGCGGCGTCTTCAGCGCAGTTTCGGCTTTTGAACTCGCTCAAGCCGGCCGTACTGTGGTGCTCTTCGAGCGCAATCCGATCGGCACGCATGCCTCGGGCCGCAACCCAGCAAACCTCAATCCCATTCTTGGCACACCTGCTTCCCTGCTGCCATTGGCTTTGGCGAGTTTTCAGCTTCACGAGTCGCTCCACCAGGAGCTGACGGCGACCGGGTTCGACGAATACCGCTTGGAGCCAGTGCGGCGCTTACTAACTTGGTCCCAAGAGTCGGAACGTGAGGCGCTCGAATCGATCGCAAAGGACTTTCTTCAACAGCCGGGATTCGCCGCGAAATGGCTAGACGCCAAGCAAGCACTACATTTGGAACCGCGACTGGTTGCTGACGTTGCCGGAGGTCTTCTGATCGAGGGTAACCGCTCGCTCGATGCTACTGCATTCAACCGCGCATTGGTAGCGGGCGCTCAATGGCTTGTCTCGAACGCCGCGCGTATCCTTCCCTGCGTGAATGAGGCACGCGTCATAGAGCACGTTGCCGCGCTGCGGCCGATGACCCCAAAAGGGCTTCCATTGCTTGGTCCCGTTCCGGGGCGGGAGGGAATCTTCCTGGCAAATGGAGGTGGAGGTACCTCACTTCCAGTAGGCGACTACCTCGTCGCGCTGACCGGTGGCGTCAGGCCACCCGTGCCCGCATCACAGTGTATGACATGGCTAAGCCGAGACGGAGAAGGATGGTCGTTGGAGTCGTCCGAAAGGACAACTGCGGCGCTGTCGCTTCCGAACAGTCCACCGTCTGACGCAGGCTAGAATTTTCGTTTGCCTTGAGGAATTAAATACCGGATGTCGAACGAGCCATTAGTAGCAGTCTTATTGCACTCACTTGAATGTGGCGGGGTGGAACGCATCACCGTTAACATGCTGCACTATTTGACGTCGCAGGGCCAGCGTGTGGACGTTCTGTTGCGGGTGTCAAAAGGAGAATTTATTGGTGAACTTCCTCCAGGAGTCCGTGTTGTAGAATTGGGTCGGTCAAGCTTGGGGGCCATGTTCCGTCTCGCCAGCTATTTACGTCGTGAACGGCCGCGAAACATCCTGTCGTTAATGTATCCGCAAAACGAACTGGCACTGCTCACGCGAATGCTCTGCCGCGTGCCTGTGCGCATCGTAGTCTCGGTCCGTTACATGCTAGGTGGTCAGCACGAGATCGTTGCCTTTCGCAATCGCAGCCTGCGGCATATGCATGCGGCATGTGTCAAGACACTCGCGAGACTCTTGTATCGGTATGCTGAGGAGATCGTCACGGTTTCAGACGGGGCGGCTAGAGACATCGCAGCCATAACCCGTCTGCCGGAAGCGAGAATCACTGTCATCCGAAATCCGGTAATTCGTCCACAACTCTTTACTCGCGCGGCGGAGGCTCCGACTCATCGATGGCTGTCGGCCGGAGAGCCACCGGTAATTCTCGCGTTAGGCCGCCTGCACCCGATCAAGGACTTTACGAAACTTATCGAAGCCTTCGCGATCGTTCGACAACAGCGTGATGTACGCCTACTGATCCTAGGCGATGGACCGGAGATGAGTCGTCTGCGTTGCCGAGCTCAGGATCTAGGCGTGTCGGAAGACGTCGAACTACCGGGCTTCGTTGCGAATCCTTATCCGGCCATACGAGCCGCAGCATTGCTGGCACTGACCTCCCGCTTCGAAGCACTCCCGGCGGTGCTTATCGAAGCGCTAGCGATCGGAACTCCCGTCGTCTCTACCGATTGCCCAAGTGGGCCGTCCGAGATCCTCGAAAACGGACGGTACGGCGAACTGGTCCCAGTCGGAGCAGTAGAGCAGATCGCAGCAGCAATTATCCGGGTGCTCGATGGACGCTCGACGGCCGTTCCCGCCAATCCCGAGTGGCTCGACCAGTTTCGCGAGGAGGTCGCCATGTACAAGTACTTGAAGATCCTGCTAAGAGAGCCTCGTTCAGTATGAACTCGATTGTGTAACGAAAGCTATGAAAACAGAATCTAAACCTACGATGATCATCGGGCTCGGCACTGGGCGTTGCGGCACGTAGTCACTGAGTAGGTTCCTTTCGAACCAGCCAGGTATGATCGTGCTGCACGAGGGCGCAATTGGTGGTTATGACCATCCATTTCGATGGCTAGGCGACCACGACCGAGTGCGAAGTTGGATAGAGGGCCTCCCTGAACTTCTCGGGCATCCTGCATGCTGCGGCGACGTCGGAATGTACTTCCTGCCCTATTGTGAATTCCTGATCGCGGTCCACCCCGGTATCCGTTTTGTCTGCATTGAGCGTAACCGCGACGAGGTAGTCGAGAGCTTCGTACGCCACACCCCAGGCCGCCACCCTTGGACGCACCACGATGGTAGTCGCTGGCGGATAGATCCGGTGTGGGACTTTACCTACCCCAAGTTTGACGAACCTGACAAACGCAAGGCGGCGGGGCTCTATTGGGATCTCTACCACGCGGAGGTCACCCGGCTCGTGGCACTATATCCCGATCGAGTCAGCCGCTACCCGACGGACTCGCTCAACTCGCGGGAAGGACGAACTGCGATCCTCGACTTCGTTGGTTACCAGGGGCCGCGGAATTTGGACGCTTCCTTCCGCTTCAACGCGTCGCGCGGTGTATTGCGGTTCCGCATGCGCTGCGGATTCGAGCGACTACTCGAGGCCGGCCGTCCATTGCTTCCCGCGAGCATGCGGCGTTATCTCTGGAGTCACCTTGGTCAGCACCTGCACCGGCTCCTAAAGTAGATGACTCCGGCAATTACCGTCACTGCCCCTCCTTTGCGTGAGATATTGGTTCGCTCATGTCCCCCTTTTTCTCTGTGTCCTCCGTGTCTCTGTGTTTCCAATCTCTAACGCACTTGAAGGCTTTTTAAAACACAGAGGCACAGAGAGCACAGAGAGTTCGTATCCGTTCCCATCGGTAGCGAGGGCCAGCTGCTCTGCGGTCTTCTTTGCGTCTTTGCATCTTTGCGTGAGATATTGGTTCGCACCTGTTCCCCTTTTTCTCTGTGTCCTCCGTGTCTCTGTGTTTCCAATCTCTAACGCACTTGAGGGCTTTTTAAAACACAGAGGCACAGAGAGCACAGAGAGTTCGTATCCGTTCCCATCGGTAGCGAGGGCCAGCTGCTCTGCGGTCTTCTTTGCGTCTTTGCTCCTTTGCGTGATATATT
>CAIJIZ010000735.1 GCA_903820735.1 uncultured Pirellula sp. | reverse complement strand
CATAGGCCATCGACGGATGCCGAGAGCTTCGATCCGATTCCTCAGTTCGGAGCTACCCAAATGGGCGTCCCAAGGGGTGTGTTCGTCAGGGATTTCCGTAGCCGAAGGGATATTCAAGGCAGTCAGTTCGCGGATAAGTTTCGGTTCATCCGAAGCGTTGATAACGCCGCGTCCGAGGAGCCACCAGACCGCATTTCGTACGGATGGCGAATTTGATTTGGCACCTTTCAGCAGCGTATCGTATGAAAGACGAGAACCGATGCGAGTAAGGATGTGAGCACCGCGTTCGCGCCAGCGAGCGATCTGGGTCGGTTCGGCTTCAGGGGCCCATTGTCCGGCGACGAAACGAGCGAGTAGATCGAGAGTTTGACCAGTGGCCATCGGACGCCAAGTCGTCTCAGACCAGCTATCCCAAGGGCAAGGTGTCGTCAGTAGGGTCGCAAGTTGCTTTGCGGTTTGGTTGGAGATGTTTCCTGTAGGGGTTTTCGATTTCTCAAGTTCGGCAGCGAGTTTGTCCGCAGGAGTGCTTGGTGGGTTCGCAACATCGGAACGTTGAGGATAGATCCGATAGATAGCTCCTGTGGTACCACGCCCACCGACGCTCACTAGAAGACTGCCGTCGGGGGCGACGCAGATATCGGTGGGAGCAAAGCCGATACTGCCTGAGGGTTGCATAAAGATCTCCGAGGGGAGCCGATCAGGAATGCGTTCGTTCGGTGGCAGGTTCTCCGATGGATAAACAGCGAGCACACGTCCGAAGGTCCAGTCAAGGACAAAGGTCGCATCGTGATACTTTTGAGGAAAGATGTGGTGATGATAAACTGCGACCCCTGTTGGTGAGCCACGACCGAGTCGAGCTAGGGACATCGGCATCGTGATACGGTAGTCATCATCTTTCCAAGCAGGCCCGCACCAGCCGGCATCGGAACCTGGGCCGAGTGCCAGGACTCGCGTTGGGCGATACCAAGGCAACGTGGCTTCTCGCTCGTCATCGGAGTCATAAGTTACGATTTGTCCGTCGGGTAGGAAATCGAAGTCGTAGCAATTGCGCAGGCCGTGAGCCCAAACGCCCCGCTTCGTGAAGTCAGGACTGATCCGCCAGAGGGTACCTGCACGGGCTCGCGGTACGGCTTCGAAATTCCCGGTTCGCAATTTTGAAATTGACGAAGCGAAGTTGCCCACCATCAGGTACCAATAACCGTCAGGACCTCGGCGGATAGCGTGAGCGTCATGCTCTCCGCCGGTGGGGAGTTCCAGGACACGAACCGGTGGGCGGTCAGCGACCGCATCGTTGTTGGCATCGTCGGACTTCCAAAGCCCCCCGTCGGCAACGAAATAGAGGGTGTTTTTCTCGACCCAAAGCCCTTGGGCTCCTTGTTTGATCGCGGAGGTCCAAGCGATAGCCGAGTCGTAAGTTCCGTCGTTGTCTTTATCGACAAGAGTACGGATGTAACCCGGCCCGGAAATCACAGGGCGGCCTGCGGAGTCCAGGGTCATACAAAAGCAGTCGTGGGCCAAGGAATCATCGGCAACGCGATTGACAGTAAACCCGTCCGGAAGTGCGAACGGTAATTCTTCACCAACAACATTTGACGTGGAAACAACAGAAATCGACAAGCAAATGACAGCCAGTAAACAGGTTTTCCACCAAGCTGTGAACAATGCTGCGGCGGGGCTACTTGCCGAGAAATTCGCTTGGGAAGTATCGGTTTGCGAGGTGGAGGCAAGAGAAGAAGCAGGTAGGAGCGTGGTGTCAAACATGATGAACCGTGCGGAAACTTCGGAAGCGAGAAACAGTGAATGCTCAAGGCTGAGAATGCTGTAGGCGTGGATGCGAGAGGTTGTGGTTGTTAGAGACTATGAAGGTGACTTCAGATGCTAGTGGCAACCATCCCGTATTTATCGTATCGGATTTTTGTAGGGGTAAAGTCCCGGCGAGTAAAAGGATCGATCGAATTAGAGGGAACAAGTAAAATTCCCGGAAACTTCTCAGGGTCCGGAGACTTCGCAGGCTATATGGTGGGCGCGGTTTCGAAGGGTGAATTACCGAAGGCTCAGCGGAGTTTCGAGTAAGAGAAGGGGTTGGTACGTTTCTACCCGTGTCGTTTGGGGTGCCGTGGTTTATATTGGAAGGGGCTGGTTGCTGTGAGTTTGGTATGTTTTCCCCCGATTGGCTTTCATAGGCCTGATCGACTTTTATAGGAACGGGCAAGAATTCGATGGCAGTGCGATTCCTCTCCGCTTATCTGGGTCTTCTGTGTGGATTCCTTGCAATTTCAAACACTTCAGTGCTGGGTCAGTTTTCTGCGCAGCGGCAAGACGATCGGATCGATGTTTTGCGCGATGGTAAGCTTGTGACAAGCTATCGCTACCGGTCGGGCAGCAAACCGGTTCTTTGGCCGATCCATGGCCCCGACGATAAGCGGATGACCCGATCGTATCCTTTGGATGCAACCGTACCGAACGAAGCACACGATCACCCGCACCATAGAGGGCTATGGATGACATTCGGGGAAGTCGATGGAGCCGACTGGTGGGCGGAAGGCAAAGGGAAAGGGTTAGTCGCTCACAGCAAAGTCGTATCGTTGACTCCGTCCGGGGATTCGATCAGTTGGGTGGCGGAACACGAGTGGTTCAAAACGAAGGAGTCGGGGGAAGTCGTCGGCTCACCGGTGTTGCTCGAAACCTGTCGCTACAGCGTTTCGGGAAGCGAAGGGCAGACCGTGATCGACTGCGAGTACGTATGGAAGGGTGTGGATGGATCGAAGCCGATTCATTTTGGGGATACCAAAGAGGGAATGTTTGCCATTCGGGTACCCGAACCGATGCGAGGAGACAAACCTGGGGGGCAGATCCTCAACAGTGCCGGGGACAAGCAAGGGGATACGTGGGGCAAGTCGGCGAAGTGGGTCGACTACTCAGGGCCTGTTGTAGGGGGGCCAGTAGTCGGGGGAGATGCATCAAGCGGAGCCGATGGGAAAGACTCAGATCGAGCCGGTATCTACGGGATCGCCATTTTGACCCATCCATCGAGCTTCCGTGCCGACGGACTGTGGCATGTTCGCACCTATGGTTTGTTTGCACATAATCCTTTTGGGGTGAAAGATTTCGTAGGGCAGAGGACAAAGACGGAGTCGATCAAACAAGATCCGAAGCATACGGGTGGGTATACTTTGCCAGCGGGTCAATCCCTGCATTTCTTGTATCGAGTGGTGTTGCATCGCGATCGGTGGGATATGGCGACCGGAGAGCAACACTGGAAAGCGTTTTCGCAGACGGCTCCGGAGCTAACTCAGTGAGCACGATCCAATGTCCGAAATGCGGGACGAAGCTCAAGCTGCCTGCGGGCCTTGGTGGCACGCGGATCGCTTGTCCGAAATGTAGCTCGAAGGTGTTGATCCCAGGTGGCCTCGACACGCCATCTTCACCGGCGACTGGCTCTACACCTGTGACTGGCTCGACACCTGCGACTGGCTCTACATGGGCACCCGGGTCGACACCGGCCCCCGGGTCTACACTGGCCCCCGGGTCTACACCGGCGAACAAATCCAGCGGTTCGCAGGATGAGTGGTTTTCACTCGATACATCAGCGGAAAGCTTGGGGCTATCCGGGATGGGATTCGATGCACCCTCTGAGGAGGAAAAAAGCCTGGAGCTTGCTCAGGACGATGACCTGAAGTTAGCATCCGATCAAGAGCCCGTCGCGAAGCAAACAGCTCCGCAGGAGCAGCAGCGAAGTGTCTTCGATGATGATTTGCCCGATTTAAGTCCTTTTGACGATTCACCATCGCCTAAGGCGGCGAGCCCAAAGAAGAAGCGGGATGAAGATGTTTTGTGATCCTATATGGATTCATCAGGTTTTCCACCTGGGTTGCCACCTATCCCAACATCCGACCTAACACCTGAAAAACCAACTAGCGTTCCGGCTGGTTTCCCTGCCGGTATTCCAGCCGGTATTCCAGCCGGGTTCCCTGCTGACTTGAATGCTGATTTTAGTGCCGATCCCTTTGGAGAATCCAAGCAGCAATCCAAGCAGCAATCTACGCAACAATCCAAGGGTGGAGTTGCTTCGGGGGGCGTAGAGCCGAAGGTCGACGATACGGAATACGGGGTCACGTGCAAGGTGTGTGGCACGCGGTTGTATGTTCGACCTTCGCAGACAGGTAAGAAGATACGGTGTCCCGATTGTTTTTCAGAGTTTCCCGCACCGCCGCCGAGTCCGAAGAAGAAGCAGAGCGAGACGCGATGGGATCAGCCTGGAGGAAGCGTCGGTTTAGCTTCAGATGAGGGAGACGATTCGAAGGCTGCGCCGAAGAACAAGGTCAACACGAAGGCGATGCTTGATAAGGCCGCCGAGGATTTGGAGCGTGAGCGAGAAGAGTATGACACAGCCCATGGGACGTTCGATACGAAGGGTTGGCTAGGGCTTATTTTCGGTTTCACCACCGATCGAAGTTTAGTGATCGCTATTACTGTGTTGAGTCTCTTCGCAGCGATCTTTGGCTACGTCTTTCATTCGTTAGGGCCTTACGTCTTAGATCAAGAGCATTGGCATATACAAATCGTACGATTGTTGATGTTCGCGCTCGGGTTTGTCCCGATCATGGGTGCGGTGCTGCTGTGCGCTTTGGCGATCATCCCCAAGGCGGCCAACCAACTGATAAAGGTCGAGGAATGGCCTTTCGGTCGTTTAGGGGATTCGTTTGGCGAATTGATGATGATGGTGATCGCAATCTCCGGCGTGTACGCGCTAGGATTACCGATCGGCTCCGCGTTATCGAAGATGGGAGCTCCATTTCTGATTTATAGCGCAATACCGACCCTCACCCTCTGGGGCTTCTTGCCAATCGTGCTCTTGAGCATGATCGAGTCTGGAAGCATGTTTCCACCCGTAACTCTATCGATCTTGAAATCGGTTTCGGGTAAGTCCGAGGAGTGGGGAGCGATGTATATGCAAACTGGGGTCGTGCTAGCGTTTTTGTTTATTCTCAGTCAGGTCGCTTTTGTGTTCGGGCCGATAACGGTAGGGCTGTTGGGGATTTTGATTCCTTGGGCGATTTGTTTCATTGCGAATCAGTATGGGATCTTGGCAGGTCGCATCAGCGATGTGACGGAGCTGGCTTTTGAAGGGGAGTTTACGGAAGAAGAATGAGCGAACCGCTGACCCAAGATCAAATCGCAGAGAAGCGGGCCGTCCGGCAGCTTATATGGACCATCTTCCGTGAGATTTTCATCAGCATCATATTGCTGGCGATCAATGCAGGGATGGTGTTTGGATTGGTTCAAGCGTTGGGAAGCATTTTTCCGAGGCTTGATGTTTCCGACGAACTGACTCCTTCGGCGCTACCTCAACTGATCATTTATCTCGTTCCTGTCATGTTGCTGTTTCTCGAATGGCACGCTTGGGACATCCTGACATCCACTTGGCGCAAGCGGCAATAAGAAAGCCCTCGCACGGTAAGCTTCGACAAACACGGCAAGACAGAAAGCAACCGATGGGTATCGTTCTTTTAACGGTGTTGATGCTGATCGCATCGAATGTTTTTATGACCTTCGCTTGGTACGGTCACTTGAAAGATCTCAAGGACAAGCCTTGGTTGGTTGCAGCCATGGTGAGTTGGTGTATAGCGTTTTTCGAGTATTTGATCCAAGTCCCCGCGAATCGGATCGGAAGTTCGCTGCTGAGTTTGCCGCAGTTGAAAATTCTCCAAGAGGTCATCACGCTGTGCGTGTTTGTCCCGTTTATGGTGTTGTACATGAAGCAGCCTTTGAGGTGGGATTTTCTGTGGGCAGCATTGTGCATGTGCGGAGCGGTCTATTTCATTTTTCGCGAGGGATTTATCGTGCTTCCTTCTGCTGAACCCACTTCTATTGTGCCTCCTACTGCCGAGCCCCCTTCTATTTTGCCCCCTGCAGAGTGAGGGAATCGCGCAGGGTATCCCAGCGGTCGGCAGCAAGCTCGAAATCGACTTGAGCGCGGCGGATATCTTTCGCATCGAGTCGAGGGGATTCGGTAGCGCCAGGCCACAGCGGATAGTTCGCCGAGT
>CAIJIZ010000734.1 GCA_903820735.1 uncultured Pirellula sp. | reverse complement strand
CGCTGCGTTCGATCTCGATGCAGCAGTGGGCTTTAGGTAGCGATCTCCTTGGGGATTTGGCTGGGTCGAAATTGGCGATGAGTGTCGAGCCGATGACGACGGTGAGTGCATCGAGCAGTCTCTTTCTTTGCGGCATGTTGGTTTGGGGAGGCGCGGTAGTTTGGGGGCATCGCAAACGTTATCCGTCGATTCTGCTTGCTATCACCATTTTGGGGGTGTTGGTGGGTGCCTACGGGGTGATTGGGGCATTCAATAGGCCGAATGCAAATGCGTTGGGATTGCGATACGGCACATCTTTTTCTGTTTTTGTATCGAGAAATTCCGCCGGTGCGTTTCTTAACATTGCTTTGGCCGCTTCGTTGGGTGTCTCGTTGCATCGATTCATGAAACTTTGGGATTTGGTACTCCGAGAGCCGGGTCAGGGAAAGATAGACACATGGCCACTGATGGCGCAGTGGCGTTATCGGCTAAAGAACTTGATTGAGCACCTGGACTACCGTACGCAATTGGTTTGGCTCAGCACTTTATTTTTGGCTTTTTGTGTTCCATTAAGCCTT
Source organism: uncultured Pirellula sp. (assembly GCA_903820735.1). GTDB lineage: Bacteria > Planctomycetota > Planctomycetia > Pirellulales > Pirellulaceae > JBKCUI01. Next base: position 6,812 of record CAIJIZ010000734.1, on the reverse strand, counting down.
TCGCGAGGGGCGTTTCTAAGTGGACTGGCCGCTTTGTTTGTAACCATTGCGTCGTGTTGGCCCGGAAGCGGTTCTGGGGATCGGCGAGGGGCTTTGAGTCTCGCGGCGTTTGTGACGATTCTCATCGCGTTGTTGTTGATGGTGATATTGCAAGTTGACCAAGGGGCGGTGCAGAGGATCGAGAGTATCGAGTCGATTGATATCTCTGAGGATCGGCAAGCTGGGCGCCTTTATATTTGGGGTGTCAGTTTACAAGCCGCTTTGCAGTATGGTTTGTTCGGGTCGGGTTTGGGGACGTTTCACGTTGCTGCTTTGCCGTTTCAAAACCCCTCGAGGCCCGGTTGGTACTACCATGCTGAGAGCATGGTCGCCGAGATACTGGTCACATTAGGATGGTTCGGTGCAGCGCTAGTTCTCGTTGCGTGTGTATTAGCTGGCGTTTCTGTTTTGCGGATTTATGTGGGGAGGGGGTATCGAGAATATCTCCCGTTGAAGGTTGCTGGTGTGTACTTCTTAACAAGTCAAGGATTGCATGCTTGTATCGATTTCGCATGGATTCTTCCAGGTGTATACGTCCCAAGCTGTCTGATGCTCGGAGTCATCTCAGGGGGTGTGTGGGAATCGCATAGGGCGAAACAAAAGGTGATGGGGCAGGGTAGTGAAAGTAGGGGGAGTGAAAGTAGGCGTGCGGGGGAGTCGGGTTCTACAAATTCTCGGTCTGTCAACGTACCCGTTCGAAGCAAGCTTCTTCGAGTCTTCGCCGGGGTGGGCTTTGCCTTTAGCTGCTTGATATTTCTGTTGGTGGGTCAGCGGACCGTTGGGGTGCTGGCTGTCGCGGAATCGCTTGACCGCAAACTCGATTCCGAGTTTGAATTCCCGGGTGGGGAGAAGAAGGTTGCAGGGGCACAAGGGGGGGATTTAAGGGAGAGTGAAGAAGGAATATCCGGTGCGGTAGTGGAGCGGTGGATGCAGGGTACCATTTCAAGAAGCCCGTATGGGACACCGGTTAGCATGGTTTTTGAGAATCCGACGATGCTAAGACTCCTTGGGCAGTCGATTGTTGCGGATCTAAGGCGGGAGTTGTGGGAACGTCGTCCACCGGCGGCATCAAGCGAATTGGCTTGGAATCAAACTTCTCCGTTGGTGATGCGACTGGCATTGGAGAGTGCGGTTGGAGAAGATCGAGAGCAAGTGCTCTCGGCGCTTGGAGGAAAGGAATCCTTGGTAGCGATCCGTATTGCGAATCGTTGGTTTCGCGAGGGTCGTAAAGCATCTCCGCTGGATTGGCGATTGCTTTGGGGAAGAGTGTCGACGGGGGTAGAGGAACCGATAGAGAAGCTTGAGCCATTCCTAGGGGTGCTAGCTAAAGTTTCGGCGCATGTGCCGGGCAATTTGACATCGGCGAGTTTGTTGTTCCATCAAGTGCTCAATGAAGCTGGTCGCGAGGAGCTATGGCGACAGGCGATTCGGGTCGATGTGCGAGAGACATTAGGTGTTGCCCGTGTGGTCTCAGGTTTGTATTCGGATGGTCAGGTTCCGTTGGATGTTTTTCCTACGAATGCGATTGTATTGAGAAAAATGTTCAATGAGGTTTTCACTCAGGAGCTGTTTCCACAGACGCATCGCCGTTTGGGTGAGAAGCTTATGGAGGCTAGTTCGAAGTTGCCTTGGACAGGGACACGCAAAGCGGTTTGGATGTCGGAGGTAGCTCGAGAGACGGGTGATCGAACGGTTGAGTTAGAGAATTTGGAGTTGGTTTTGCAATTGGATCGAGAGAACCTAGCGTTGTTGAAGCGAGCGGTTGAAATGCTGATTGATTCAGGCGAGATGGAACGAGCTCGGGAGTATGTTAAAGTGTTGTTGCGCATTGCGCCGAACGACCCGTTTACTCAGCGCGTCATGCTCCAGCTCGCGGAGTCGTCAGGGGCTTGAATTCGCTGCATGTGGTTCGTTCTTCGAGAACACTTTTGAGGGGTTAGTATGAAGCGAGTGTGTGTGTTGAACGTGGTGGGGTTAACACCTGCGTTGCTTCCTTATGCGCCTCGGATTTCGGAGTTAGGGCAAGCTGTCTCATGGGCACCCCCGGTGCCTGCCGTGACGTGTACGGTGCAAGCGACGCTGCTTACGGGGCTGAGGCCTGCTGAGCATGGGATTGTAGGGAACGGGTGGTATGAGCGAGAGAGCGCCGAGGTGCGATTCTGGCAACAGTCGAACCGCTTGATTCAGGGTGAGAAGTTCTACGAAGGGGTTGAGACCGCTAAAATGTTTTGGTGGTTTAATCAGCATGCACCGGTCCGTTGGAGTGCGACACCCAAGCCGCATTATGGGTGTGATGGGTCGAAGGTTTTTGACATCATCGATCAAACGCAATGCGATTTAGTGCGTCACTTGGGCCCGTTTCCATTCTTCTCTTTTTGGGGGCCGAATGCTGGATTGCCAGCAACGCAGTGGATAGCCGATGCGACAGCGAGGGTACTTCGTGAGAAGCAACCGGAGCTGACGCTTTGTTATCTACCTCATTTGGATTACGACTTTCAGCGTTATGAGCAACCGAGTATGGATCGGGTGCGTGAGGTGGATCGCTGCGCCGGGGTAGTGATAGAAGCAGCCAAGGAGATCGGGGCGATACCGATTGTGGTTTCGGAATATGGATTGGTACCTGTCCAACGAGCAGTGGCGATCAATAGGGTGTTGCGTCAAGCGGGGTTGCTATCAGTGCGCAGTGGCCCTTTTGGTGAGATGATGCTGCCGGGAGATTCTCAAGCTTTTGCGGTGGTGGATCATCAAGTAGCGCATGTGTACTTGGCGGACCGAGCGTTGCGACCAGAGGTGCAACGATTGTTAGAAGCAGAGAGTGGCGTTTCGGCGGTGGTGGCACCCGAGGAGTTGAGTTTGGGGCATCGACGCAGTGGCGACTTAATAGCGTTGGCTGAGTCGGACGCGTGGTTCAGTTACTATTATTGGCTTGATGATCGTGCAGCGCCCGATTTCGCGAGGACGGTCGATATCCATCGCAAACCCGGTTATGACCCTTGTGAATTGTTTATCACATCGAAAGCCCGCGCGATGATGCGTGTCGCGCAAAAGAAATTAGGGTTTCGGATGAAGATGGATGTGATACCGCTCGATGCAGGCTTGGTGGGAGGAAGTCACGGGTTGGTCAACACCCCGGACCATAATCCGTTGGTCATAGGCCCCGATGCGCCGGAGGATATTTATGGGTTTGCTCGGTATGTGCGTCGGCTATTGGGCCGTTAGTTCAGATATGAGGTAAACGGCGTATCACGGCCTGGAAGGCCATGATACGGTGTGAGTTGCACGGCCTGGAAGGCCATGATACGGTGTGAGGAGTGGTGTGGGGCACGGGATTTATTTGACCGAAGGGTTCTTGTTTCGGTAGCGTTGGTCGATGACGACCCATTCGAATTTACCACTCTTGGAAGCCTTGCATTCGAAGATGGTCTTTGCGATATCGGAGATGCGGAAGTCTTTGCTTCGTTTATCGATGTAGTAAGCTTTTTCGGCCAATGCGAGTTGGTCTTCGGTTTCTTTGGGGATGAATTTCAGGACGGTTCGTTCTTTGATGTTCACGTTCGCCGCTTGTAGAAGGGCTTTGTCGTACTGCATCAGAGCGTTGTTAGTGACGTAGGTGAAGAAGAGACGTTTTTCTTGATCGCGGGTACCGGATCGTCCTTTGGGGGATTTCGCGAGGTTGGTTGCGTAGTCGATGGAAGTGATTCCGCCACCGATGGCAGCGAGTTCGATTCCAAAGGCATCCAGTTGACCTGCGTATGCTTTTCGGTCGCGGGCGGTGAACTTCAGTTCCCAGCGTTCACCGCGATGAACGCCGTCGACACCTTCTCCTTCGGGCCCAGGTGGTCTGCTATCACCTTTTCCGTTGCGGTCGCCTGTTATTGCGTCGTTGGCCATGATGGTATCCATCGAAGCGATTGCGGCGATAGCATCATTGACCATTTGCATGGTTTGTTCGAGAGCCGGTTCGGTGAGTTGTTCGACTTCGTCGACAGAGGGTGGGTCGAAATCGCGTTCGGTCCCGGCGGCGTTCTCGCCTCGGCCGGCGATTCGTTCGACCTCCAGAGTCATTTCTTGAGGTCGAGTCCAACTCATCGAGAGAAGGAATAGGAGGAAAAGCGCACCGACGGCAAGGGCGAGCATGACAGCGATGCTGATCAGCAGGCTGGAGACTTGCTCGACTTTGTTGGTCCTCATGGAGGATTCATCAACGTATAGCATGCCTTCTTTGGCGTCTGACTTTGCGTTGGGTGCGAGTGAGCTCATGTTGGAGGCTCTTGTTGAGGAGGTTGGGTGAAACGAATCGATATGTAACGGGCGTTTACTCGACGAAGATGTAGTCAGGTCGAAGTTCTAGGAACCAAGTTTTCCATTCCCGCTGAGCGCGAATGCGGTCTTGATCGGTGATACCACCTTCTTTGGGCAAGTGGTACTTATCGAGTTTACGAGAGATCAGACGCAGAGAGGTTTCTGCGTTTCGGTTGACTTCCACGTCGCGATCGGAGAGGGCGAAGATCAGATCGGGGACCATTTCAAGATCATCGCTTCGGCCGAGGACTTTCGAAGCGATTCGTCGGGCTTTCCAGTCTTTGGAACGGAGTAAGCGAGAGAATCGATTGAGTTCATCTTTTCGTCGTGCGGGGTCTTTTGAGAAAATGATTTTGTCGGCGACGAGTCTGTCTTCACCTTGGGACTTTTTATCATCTTCGAGCATTTTTAGTGCATCATCGATGCTGGTCGCTTCGTTTTTCGAGATAGGTTTTCCGTTGACCATGGTGATGGTGGTCAGGTCGGATGGAAGTTCATTTCCGCCGATGGCGATCGCTTCTTTGAGATCACCGATCGCTTTTTGGGTGCTTCGGATAAGGAAAAGGGTAGCTAAGCAAGTTGAGGTTTGGGGGCCGAGGACGACGTCTACATCGGGAGCATCGACACCGCCCCATGAGCCATCGCGGCCTTGGACTGCGCGCATCCGTTCGACTTCGGCGTTGTACCAAGGTGGGCTTTTATTTTGTTTTCCGTTTGCAATTTCGAGGAAGGATTCAAAGCGTTCGAGGGAGTAGAGGTAGTAGTAGTGCCAAGTTGTTTTTTGGTAGGGGTTTTTTCGGTTGAAACCTAGGCCGAGGTTTACGCAAGCGTCGAGGCGTGGGCGGTCGACGTTCCCTCCTCGCCGTTTCTTTTCGGATTCAGCGATAACACGTTTGAAGGCTGGTGGGATGAGCCCTTCTTCTTCTTCGGCTTCTGCAAGTCGGTTTCGGAAGACGCCGAGGATATCGCCTGCGATCAGGACGCTTGAGAGTCCGCAAGCGGTCAGGGAGCTGGTGGATTGCAGGGCGCCGGCGTTTCCGGGTTCGAACTGGTAAGGCCAGCCACCTTGGTAGTTACCTTGTGGGTCTTTGATTTGCGCGGCGTAGAGGTACCCGAGTGTTCGCATTATTCGGTCTTCGGGGATTTCGATCCCGACTTGGGACATCGTCCAGAGAGCGAGCATGACGTATTGGGTTTGGGAGATATCACCGCTATCGAGTTTATGGGAACCGTCGATGTATCCGAATCCCCCGCCACCTTGTTGGATGCGTAGGAAAAAGTCGCGGGCTTTGAGGAGTTGAGGGCCATAATTGTCGACCGAGACGCTTGCTAGGAGCATGCAAGCGACGGCCATATGGTAGACGGTTTTGGCTTCGAAGCCGCCTGTAGCGTTGGTGATTTTATCAACGTAATTCTTGGAGATATTCAAACCGTGAGCGACGACGGGGTGATCGGGGTCCCCATCGACTTTGTAGATCGTGTAGGCGCCGAGGACTTCGATTCCGAAGGATTCCGAACCGGAGGCTTTCAGGTTGGTGGAGGAGAGGTACTGAACCGCTCGATCGACCATTTCTTTGACGACAGGATGATCTGGATAATAGTTCTGGGCTTGGCAATCCGCTGGCCGCAAGGATACAGCGACGAAGGCGAGCAGAGCGGCAGCAAGGAATTTCAACGAGCCGAGCATAGTTAGGCAGGGGGATTGGAAAAGGTGGAAAAGTTGCGGATTGTTTGGGGAAAGCAATGACGTGTGCCGTGATTCCCCAAGTGCTTTAAGTGTATCTGATTTATTGGGGGAATCCCACCGAAGTGGTTGGAAAAGAAGTCGAAATGTGTCGGTTGACAAAACGCCGGTGGGGGCTTACATTTCTTGTCCGCTTTCAGGTGTGCTTGATAAGAGCCACTGAGGAGTTGGGTTGGTCAGGTAGCTCAGTAGGTAGAGCAATGGATTGAAAATCCATGTGTCGCCGGTTCGATCCCGGCCCTGACCACTGAGGGAACTCTTTCCCGCGAGCAGGTTATTTCTTGGTTGTAATGATTCTTCCGACCTTTTTCTTTCGGTCGTTGCGGTAGTACTCTCTATCGCTTGTTTCAGTGCTTTAGCTCAATGCGAGCGTGAACTTGTCTTAGCACGGGACTGCGATACTGAGCAATCTAGTGGTTACTGTCATGTGGGCATCGCTGGATCGCTGGCCAGCGGCCATGGAATGGTAACCCGAAGTGTAAACGAGGTAGCAGCGGAGTGAGGGTTGACTGCACTAGCAACAGTTGCCGAGGACTATCGGTTTGTTGAGCGTGGTACTTACGCAGTACGTGCTGATGAGCGATGGGATGTGTACTGCAGCTTCCTCCCTGACGGTTCGGGTTACCATTGGCTGATGGCCTGCGGCCATGGAATGGTAACCCGAAGTGTCAACGAGGTAGCAGTGGAGTGATGGTTGAATGCACTAGCAGCAGTTGCCGAGGAGTAT
>CAIJIZ010000733.1 GCA_903820735.1 uncultured Pirellula sp. | reverse complement strand
TACCTCTCCGTCGTCGCTCGCCAACATCGTGGCCAATTGCCGATCGGAAAACCCAAGTTGCTTGGCCCGACGCATCTTTGTTACCGGGGTCTTATCCAACTCACCGATAGCTCGAAGCTCATTTTCAAATTCGACGATTTCCTGAAGTTGATCAAGGAACCACGGATCGATACCCGTGATGGCGTAGATCTCTTCGGTGCTCATGCCATTCAGCATCGCATAACGCAAGTACCATACGCGATCCGGATTCGGACGGGATAACTTATTTCGAATCTCTTCGTCATCAGGTCGCCGATCGCTGTACCACAAATCCTTCGTGTCGGATCCAAATCCAAACGCGCCGACTTCTAATCCACGCAAAGCCTTTTGAAACGATTCCTTGAACGTCCGTCCAATGGCCATCGTCTCCCCAACACTCTTCATCTGAGTAGTCAACGTCGAGTCTGCCTCGGGGAACTTCTCGAAAGCAAATCGAGGAATCTTGGTGACGACGTAATCGATCGTCGGCTCAAAACACGCTTGCGTTTTACGAGTGATGTCGTTCTGAAGCTCCCACAATCGGAAACCGACAGCCAACTTGGCTGCAATCTTGGCGATCGGAAACCCGGTGGCCTTGCTCGCCAAAGCGCTCGAGCGACTCACTCGCGGATTCATCTCGATGACGATCATGCGACCTGTCTTGGGATGAATCGCGAATTGAATGTTCGATCCCCCCGTCTCGACGCCGATCTCGCGAATGATCGCCAAGCTCGCGTCACGCATCCGCTGATATTCTTTATCGGTCAGAGTCTGCGCCGGAGCGACCGTGATGGAGTCCCCTGTGTGGACTCCCATCGGATCGAAATTCTCGATCGAACAGATGATCACGACGTTGTCATCCACGTCGCGCATCACTTCCATCTCATACTCTTTCCAGCCGATGATCGATTCTTCGATGAGCACTTCGGTGATCGGTGACAACGTCAAACCGTTTTGCACCAACGAGTCGAATTCGTCTCGGTTGTAAGCGATCGCAGAACCACTTCCACCCATCGTGAAGCTTGGTCGCACCACGCAAGGCAACCCGACATCGGCAAGTACCCGGCGGGCTTCCTCGATGCTGTGGACCACCTCACCTCGGCAAACCTCCATGCCGATCTTCTCCATCGCCACCTTGAACGCATCGCGTGCCTCGGCTTTGTGAATGACCTCGGGATTTGCCCCGATCATCTCGCAACCGTACTTCTCAAGCACCCCGTGCTTGGCCAAGTCCATAGCGATGTTCAACGCCGTCTGACCACCGAGCGTCGGAAGAATTGCATCCGGACGTTCCCGCTCGATTACCTTGGTGACAAACTCCCAAGTCAGCGGTTCGATGTAAGTCCGATCCGCGAGTGCAGGGTCGGTCATGATCGTCGCCGGATTGCTGTTGACCAGCACGACTTGATAGCCTTCCTCGCGCAATGCCTTACAAGCTTGTGTGCCCGAATAATCGAACTCACAAGCCTGTCCGATGACAATGGGTCCAGAGCCAATCAACAGGATCTTGTGAATGTCGGTGCGTCGTGGCACGATGAAGGTTACCTTTGCTGTGAAGTAGGCTTCGGATTCTCTGACGTGATTTTACTGTTACTGCGAACCACCAGCACCGGTTGCACTGGGATCCTTGGGTTGCTTAACGCATGGAGCGCGTGCAACCCGATTTGTATTTTTGCGTGCTATCTGCGCTGATAGTTTTGCTGTGTGTTTGCACTTTGTAGTCTTACGGCGCAAACTTACCCGCGCAATCTTACCGCGTTTCGCCGGGGCAGATCGCTATTTGAAGCCATCCACCCCGAAATTGTTCACGCTGCCGACTGCGATCCGCAATCGAAGGTTATCGAGTTACTTGCGACGGAACAAAGGGCCGGCGTAACGGGCACCGACGCCGAGTTCTTCTTCGATTCGCAAGAGCTGATTGTACTTGGCCATGCGGTCCGATCGGCTCGCCGAACCAGTTTTGATTTGACCGGTCGACAAAGCCACCGCCAAGTCGGCGATGGTTGAGTCTTCGGTCTCACCGCTTCGGTGCGAGGAGATGCTGGTGTATCCGTTGCGATGCGCCAACTGAATAGCTTCGATGGTCTCGGTAAGGGTTCCGATTTGGTTGACTTTGATCAAGATGCTGTTAGCGATCCCGGCGTCGATTCCGCGTTGCAATCGCTCGGTGTTGGTGACGAACAAATCGTCCCCGACGAGTTGCACTTTGTTGCCGACTTTGTCGGTGAGTTTCTTCCAAGTATCCCAGTCATCTTCCGAGCATCCATCTTCGATCGAGCAGATCGGATAATTCGCGACCCAGTCCGCGAGGAAGTCGACCATTTCATCGCCGCTGAGCTGCTTGTTGTCGATCGTGTACTTCTTGGTCTTCTCGTCGTAGAACTCGGTAGCCGCGACGTCCAAAGCGATGAAAATCTGCTTGCCTGGCTCGTAACCAGCTCGCTTGATCGCTTCCATGATCAAATCCAACGCTTCGCGGTTGCTCTTCAAATCGGGTGCAAAACCACCTTCATCTCCGACTGCCGTGTTGAGTTTCTTCTCGTTGAGAACCTTCTTGAGATTGTGGAAAATCTCGGTGCCCGAGCGTAGAGCTTCGCTGAAAGTATCGAAGCCCAGTGGCATCACCATGAATTCTTGAATGTCGACCGAGTTATCGGCATGTTGACCGCCGTTGACGATGTTCATCATCGGAGCTGGGAGCAAGTGAGCTCCCGCGCCACCGAGGTAACGGTACAGTGGTTGGTTCGTGAATTGTGCAGCGGCTTTTGCGACCGCAAGCGAAACACCCAGCAGTGCGTTAGCTCCGAAGTTCTTCTTATTCGGGGTTCCGTCGAGTTCACACAGGGCGTTATCCAAGCCCCGTTGATCCAACGCATCGAACCCGATGAGTTCATCGGCGATTTTTTCGTTGATATTGTCAACGGCTTTGAGCACACCCTTCCCCATGTATTGATCTTTGTTGCCATCGCGAAGCTCCCAAGCTTCGTGAGCACCGGTGCTCGCACCGCTTGGAACCGCAGCTCGGCCGAAGGAACCATCGACCAGTCGTACGTCTACCTCAACGGTCGGATTGCCTCGGGAATCGAAGATCTGGCGGCCTTGGATGTTTTCGATCAAGCTCATGGGTAGATTCTCAACTACGGAAAAAGAAAGGATTTTCGGACAAACCCAACAAGGTTGGGCGGGTCGACAACAAGAGATGCGGTGCCGGAGAAGCAGTAAGAGGCAAGCCGTACAATCACGCGGTATGCATGATCGGCACCTGCGCACCGAGAGCCCGCCATAGACCGGTTGCGAACCATCTTTTCGGACTTCATCTCACTACTCCGGATCGGCAGTTCCGAATTCTGCCCGATATTTCTAAAATTGGCTAGTCGTAACCTCCCCTTGAGGTTCTCATTTACCCCGGCATTCCTGTCCGATTCCTTTCCTGCAAGCCACCGGTTTCCCAATGTTTACAGGCCTTGTCGAGTCCAAAGTCCCCCTTGTTGGCCTTCGAGAGTGCGGTCCGGGGAAACGTCTGATTTTCAACCTCGGGGCGCTTGCCCAAGGGGTCTGCATCGGCGACAGCATCGCCTTGGCGGGCTGTTGTTTGACGGTCGTCGAGATTGGCGGAGATTTCCCGGAGAGCTGTTGCCATTTCGAGCTCGGGAGCGAAACGTTGTCGAAAACGTCTTTTGAAAGGATTCAGGTGGGGGACGAGATCAATTGCGAGCGGAGTCTTCAAGTCGGCCAGCGGCTCGGAGGCCATTACGTCACCGGGCACGTCGATGGGCTTGGCCAAGTCAC
>CAIJIZ010000732.1 GCA_903820735.1 uncultured Pirellula sp. | reverse complement strand
TTACCATCGCACGGCCACCTCAGCACACGCCCAAACCAATTTGAACGTTAGCCACGGAAATCCTCGAACAACCCTTTTTTGTAACTTTTTGGCTCATCGGCACTGTTTTGCTCATCGGCACCACCCACCCGACCCGAATAGTTTATCGCAGCGCATTGCGGAAGGAAAACCATGCTAGCAAAACAACAAAACAATCGTTTCGGGAACTTGGTCAGCAACTCAATCGCCGATCGGGCCAACCGGCTTGCGAAACAGGCCAGTCGAGTACGTCCCGGTGGTTTCGTTCTTACCGCATGCGGACTTGGATTGCTGAGTTTATCGCTCGGCTGTTCGATCTGCCCATCCCCCTACGACTATGATTATGGAACGTATGGGACCAAGACACCTCGGAGCGATATGAGGAACGGTCGGGTCGGATCGGTCTTCAGCGACCCGGCGCTTACCGGTCACGCAAGCGAGGGTATTGCCGGGGAGCATATGCCCGGGGACGGTTTCGGAGTCACCGACGGAGTAGTCGGCGAATATGAATGGAGTACTGATGGGATGCCGGTATTCCCCGGCGAGACGGTCCACGGCCAAATCATCATCGAGTAACTCTAACCTTCTTATCATTGATCAAGTTCGCTAGCAATCTTCTGCTTACGAGCGGTGCGAATCCTCATCGATTCATCTTGACGCGGTGTTGGCAAGCTAGGTAATCAGGGAGTTTCTGGATTTTCCGAAACGACCCTGGTCTCGCTTAAAGGCTTACATCACCGATGAAACTGACGCACCAAGCCACGGGGCAAGCTTCGCCGTTTCGGCGTGTGCTGACGGTAAGTCCGCTTTTGATTCTGCTGGTTTTAGCTCCATTACCTGGCTGCCGAAACTTCTTCAAGCGGGACAAGAAAGAGCAGTTCGAGATCGAGGCTGAGGTGATGGCCAAGAAGCTTTCCGATCCGGATCGGCCCCGATTGATCGGTGAAGTTGCTCGCGCCTCCGGGGTCAATGTCCGCCGTTACGAATCCCTGGGACTTGTAACGAACTTGCCTGGTACTGGCGGCATTGTTCGACCAAGTACGCAGCGCGAGGTCATGCTCGAAGAGATCCGTCGCAACGGGGTAGTGGAAGCCGAAGAGATCCTTGATTCGCCCAGCACCGCGACTGCAAAACTCAGTGTCTATGCCAACGCATGCGACGTCAAAGGGGACTCGCTCGATGTTCTCATCGAATCCTCCAGCGAGTGTACTGCAACCGACTTGCGAGATGGATACTTGATGGAGTCCCACCTATACGAGTACTTCTCGCTTAAGAACAAGCAATTGCGCCGAAGCAATGAAAAAGCGGTGGCTGCGGGTGAACTGCTGATCTATCCAAAATCCTACTCGAAAGATGATGAATTCAATCCGCTCAAAGGGGTTGTACTCGGTGGAGCTCGCTTGCGAGATTCCAGCCGACTCGCGGTTATCCTCAATCCCGACTACCGGCACGCTTCGGTGGTCAAAGCCATGGAAACATCGATCAATCGACGTTTCTTTTATCAAGATGGTGGCAAACAGAAAACTGTTGCAACGGGCAAGAACGATTACGAAATTCGCTTGAACCCATTGCCTAAATATCGATTTGACCCTCCCCACTACTTGGGCACTGTCTTGTCAATTGGGTATCTGGAATCCGATGAGCAGATTCAAGAACGCATCGATGGCTGCCGACGCTTGCTCGGCAATTCGCAAACAGCCCGTCAAGCGGCTTGGGAACTCGAAGCGATCGGATCGACTACTGCTGCCGAAGTCCTCGCGGTTGCCTTGGCGAATCCCGATGATGAAATTCGCTTCTATGCAGCTTACTCCTTGGCCCACTTCGACCGCGAAGAATGTATCCCTATCCTACAGGACCTTGCTAGATTTCAACCGAAGTTTCGCGCTCACTGTTTGATCGGACTCTGCATTAACGAGCATCCCTCCGCACGAGCGGCGCTCGAAACGTTGATGCAAGAGCCCGAACCAGAACTTCGTTTCGGTGCTTATCATTACCTCTATCTTCGCGATCATCGCAATCCAATGGTTGCAGGTGAGAAGATTGGCGAAGCGTTCCGCATGGTGACCATCCCCAGTTCGCATTCGCTCGTAGCCGTCTCAATGGAACGCAGACCCGAAGTCATCGTATTCGGGAACAACCCCGAAATTCGTTTGACGAAAACGCTTGAGCCAACCCCGACACTGCGACTCTCTCCGATGTCGAGCGGTTTGGTGCGAGTTGCGAAGAAGACGATCTCCGGTGAAGTGTTGCAATCGATCCACACGGCAGATGTTGTGTCATTGATCAAAGCCATGCCGGCGATCGAAGGCAACTATGCTGACTTGGTACACCTGCTCGATGCTCTCGAGCAATGC
>CAIJIZ010000731.1 GCA_903820735.1 uncultured Pirellula sp. | reverse complement strand
GCTTCGCTGCATTAAAATCGGTCCCTTGAAACGCCGCCGGCAAAAATCCAGGATTCCAACAGTTCCCACTCGATTGCGGTACCCCACGCGGATCAGGAATCGCTACATACGCAGGCAACTCCTCGTTCTCACTCCCCAACGCATAACTCGTCCAAGCTCCAATGCTCGGAAAGCCATCCAAAGTGAAACCGGTATTCATGAAGTTCTCACCAGGACCATGCGTGTTGGTCTTACCCGTTAGCGAATGCAAGAAACACATCTCATCCGCAAATTCACCAACCTGCCCCACCAAATCCGATATCTGCTTGCCACACTCCCCCCTCGGCCGAAACTCCCAAGGACTCTTCTGCAACGTTCCCTGCCCCCCTTGGAACGTGATGATCTTCTCCGATCCAGGCATCGGCTGGTCGTGATACTTGATCAACCCAGGCTTGAAGTCAAAAGTATCCAAATGACTGACCGCCCCCGCACAAAAAATCATCAACACCTGCTGCGCCTTCGGCTCAAAATGAGGTGCCCGCGCCCGATTCGGATTCGCTGAATCTATCTGCGGGCGAATCGGCCCAGTACCGTCATTCGCCCCGGGAACCTTACCCTCCCCTCGCGCCCGATCGCGTCCGAGCAAATCCATCAATGCCATGCTTCCAAGCGACATGCCACTTATCTGCCCGAACCGCTGCGCTAAAAATGCTCGCCGTGAATGTTGCTGCTCTTGCATGCTCCCCGCTCCGCTCTCTCTGTTGGTCACCGACCCTTAGAACACAAACAAAAACTCACTCGCATTGAGCATCGCTCGACAAAACGACTCTATCCCCTCACGCTTCACAAATGCTTCCGACATCTCGACCTCCCGTCGATCCGGCTCCCTGGCCATCAACCATCGAAAAGCCAACCGTATTTTTTCAGCCAACTCTCCGTCCGCATCCAACCGAGTATCTGCATTCGATACCGCTCCCACCTCACGCTCCAAACGCTGCGCAATCAACTTCGACTGCTGCAAAACAAAAGGACTGTTGAATAAATTCAAAGCCTGCAACGGCGTATTCGACCTGGCTCGCTTCGCGATCACCTGATTGCCACTCGGACAATCAAACACTCCAAATACCGGATCTTGCTCCTGCCTTATCCGAGTCAAATACACCATCCTTCGGTACTCCGCAGGTCCAACCTCCTCCTTAGGAAAGTACCGATACACGTTGTCTTGCTCGACTCGCTGCAAATAAAACCCAGGACCACCCATCCTGTAATCCATAACATCGCTGGCAACCAACATGCTGTCGCGTATCGCTTCGGCTTCCAAACGCCTCGGTGAAAACCGCCACAATAATCGCCCATCCGCATCCGCCGCTAACCCATCCTCCCTCGGCAACGATGATTGACGAAAAGCCAACGATTGAAACATCTGCCGATGCAACCGCTTGACGGACCAACCGCTGTCGATCAACTCCGAAGCTAACCAATCAAGCAACTCCGGATGCACCGGCTTGCTCCCATTCCCACCGAAATCGCTCGGTGTATCAACAACCCCTACCCCAAAGACCATCTGCCATAACCGATTAGCCATTACCCGCGCCGTCAGCGGATTGTGCTTCGAGGATACCCAATGCGCAAGCGCAATTCTCCGCTGACGTTCGGTCATACGCTCCGCATCAACAATACCTGACTCAACGGCTAATACCTGATCTGCTCCGGAAGCTCCACTAACTTGACTTGAGGTTGCACCCCAAGGCGAACCGTCTATAGCGGCCAAAGACTCGACTACCCCCGGCGAGACTTTCTCTCGCTTAAGCATCGGATCACCACGATACAAGCGATACACCTCACCCGGCTCTCGAAACGTTCCGATCCAAGCCGCTTGACCACGCAGTAGTCCCCGCTGCTCGTCTTGCAATGCCTTCAAGTTCGCTAGCAGCGAACGCGCTTGCTCCTGATCCCCATCCTCTAACCCTAATACCCACCCCTGCGGATCGCTACCGGACGCATTGATGCGATCAGCTCCCGTCGATACAACTCGCCACTGACCATCTTCTAGCATCGCTTCGATTTTATAAGCACTCGCCAGACGATCGCGGAACTGCCCCATACGATCTCGCCCCCAACGCATCGATCGAATCACCGATGGCTCGGCAAAATCGATCCTCAGAACACCTCCATCTGACTCATTGGAGATCCAACTGTGCGAATTGCCGACCTTCTCGTCGTTGATATGCTCAAGCTTATGGATCGCATAACCTGGCAATGTACTCGATGCACTCGCCTTCGCTCCCCGCGCCGCTGCGGCAACATTGACTCCATCTTCCCGTAGCACTTCCCACTCATCGATACAAGGTTGTGCGCCACCAGATGCCAGAATCGTAAACCGCACCGACACAGCCCGCACCGGTTCGAACTGCTCTTCATTGACTGTCGACTCAACCGCCGGCCTAAGCTTCCTCTCGGACATCCTCGCCGCTGACTTCAACCGCCAAGCTTCCACACCTCCTTCAATCCGCTTCAGTTCAACTTTGATTTGCTCGACCCTCGAGCGAGACTGCTCGCTCAATTCATTAGCAAGCTCCCTTTCGCCAAACTGAACCCCAGCGAACACTCCCTGCAACGCATAAAAATCTTTTTGTGTTACAGGGTCGAACTTGTGATCATGACACCGAGCACACCCCAATGTCAGCCCCATAAACGCCGTGCCTGTTGTATTGATCAAATCCGCCAACTCATCCTGACGCTGCATCAAGGTCAACGATTCGTCCGGACTCTTCACCAAATCATAAGGCCCCGCAACGAGAAAACCGGTTCCCACCTCTACACCCAATTCATCCCCAGCGATCTGCTCACGGATGAATTGATCGTAGGGTTTGTCAGAATTGAAGGACCCGATGACATAATCGCGAAATGGCCAAGCGGTATAGCGCACTCGGTTCGTTTCAAAGCCATTCGACTCCGCAAATCGTATCACGTCGAACCAATGCCGAGCCAAACGTTCCCCATAACGTGGATCGCTCAACACGCGATCGACAAGCCGATCATATGCATCGAGACTCGTGTCCCCCATAAACGCATCGACTTCCTGCATCGTAGGAGGTACCCCTAAAGCCACCAAATACAAGCGACGCACCAACGTCTCGCGTTCAGCGGCATCCGAGAATCGAAGCCCCTTGGCTGCTAGGCCAGTTGCCAAAAATCTATCGATCGGACCATATTCAACAATGCTCTGCACATCGCTCGGCGGCATTTCCGGACGAACCACCGGCTGAAAACTCCAAGGTAACGCCTTGTTCAATAAATGCGAATCCTCAGGCCCTTGTGCTCCTTGGTCAATCCAAGCTTTCAGCAACCCAACCTCCGACTCACTCAGCGGTGAGCCTTCCGGTGGCATCCGAAGATCTGGGTCGAGTTGTGTTACCAACTCGATCAACATGCTCGCAGCACTATCCCCAACATGAATGATTTCGCCACTGCCACCACCCTTGAGAATCGCCGATCGCAAATCCAATCGCACGTCCGCTGTCTGCTTGCTCGCGCCATGACACCTTACACAATGTGTATCGAAAACCGGTAACACATCCTTCTCAAAGTCGATCTTGCGATCCTCTTGCCCAAAGAGACTCGCTCCCGACATGCAAATGATCCCGGCCAATAATCGCAAACTTCGCTGTATCATTGAATACCTAAGTCACTAAAACTATGGAAGCATCAGCCCCACCGCCAGGAGTCTAGTATACTCGAAATCAAAACAAATCTGACTTGTCGGATTTGTCCGAGAAGTCCACGACTTCTCCCAACCCATTCCCCGACGCGACACGACACGACATAACAGTTACCGGTTTTCTTTGCGTCTTCGCTTCTTTGCGTGAGCCAATCACACCCCTCGCACAGCCCCAGAAACCCATGCTACCGGGCGGCCGTCATACAGAAAGGTTCCTCGGCTCATCGGCTACCGTACGTAGGGTGTGGTGAAGCGGTCGGCCTACAACTTCTCAAACCACTCCAACAACCCAAAAACCACCATCGCATAGGCCCCGGTAATCCACCGACCGCGAAACCCACCAGTCCGCGCGTAACAACACCGCG
>CAIJIZ010000730.1 GCA_903820735.1 uncultured Pirellula sp. | reverse complement strand
TCCCTTTTCGATCCCTACTCTGTGTCTCTGTGTCTCTGTGTTTCAAAAAAGAGCTCCGGACCGCGCATCCTTCCAGCGCGACATTTGGAAACACAGAGGCACAGAGAACACGGAGAAGAAGCCCGCTCCTGCTTTATTTGAAATCCCTTTTCGATCCCTACTCTGTGTCTCTGTGTCTCTGTGTTTCAAAAAAGAGCTCCGGACCGCGCATCCTTCCAGCGCGACATTTGGAAACACAGAGGCACAGAGAACACGTAGACGGAGACTCGCACGCTAATCCGCGACTGATGTTACAGCGGTTTGAGCAGCGAAGCGGCGGGCCGATCCAACACCAACGTTGCGTTCGGATGCCGCTTGAGAATCGAACCGGGAACCATCGGGTTGACCGCACCGTCGACGCTATCCCTGACCGCGACTGCTTTGCGCTCGTCAGGCACGCTGCAAATAATCTTCCTCGATTGCATGATGCGATGGATCGTCATGCTGATAGCATGCGTGGGAACTTCATCCATCGATCCGAACCATCCCTCGCCAACTTGCTGTTTGCGACAAGCTTCATCGAGCTCGACAACGTGATACGACGCTTCGGTCTCGAAATCCGCAGGTGGGTCGTTGAACGCAAGATGCGCATTCTCTCCAATTCCAATCATCGCCACATCGATAGGGCCAGCAAGAAGCTTAGCGGTCGCTTCGGCACAAACTTGATTTGGATCAGCCAAGCCATCGAGGTAGTGGAAGGATCGCAAAGGTACCCGATCAACGAATCGCTCTTTCAAGTACCCGCAGAACGACGCGGGATGATCTTTGCCGATCCCGACATATTCATCGAGATGAAACGCATCGATCTTGGTCCAATCGATCCCGGGTTCTTTGATCAAGCTTTCGAGGACTTCGAATTGGCTCGAACCCGTTGCAACAATCATTCTCGCTTCGCCCTGCTGAGCAATGCTACTTCGAAGAATCATCGCTGCGAGTTTTGCCGAGTAACTACCCATGCGGGGCCGATCAGGTTGAATGACGATATCGATGATACACCTCGAAGGGATAACAAATCTAAAGGAGAGTCTGATACTGATATTAAGTCGGAGCGCATCGCTTATTCGAATCGATTATCCGTATCGATTATCCGTATCGATCATTCGCACCGATTCTTCGCTCGGTTCTTCATAGTACTTCAAGAACCACGAAGCTGTAAGGACCTCAAGGAGTTTCGAATTCACGCATTGCCCGATCGAGATCTGTTTCAAGGGATCTCATGTGGGCATGCCAAGCTTGCTCTAGGGCAGCGAGATCTCCGAATGCGGCACGAAAGCACTTGAGAAGCTCTCTGCGATCGAGTCCGGTGGCGGGTGCTGAATTACTTCCTGGTTGGCCGTCTGGCAACCACCCCAGAAGCGTACGATGCTGCTTGGGCTCAAGCAACGAGACTTGATGATAATACTCTATCAACTCATCGAAATGATTTTCCATCAGAAAATGAGTCAGAGCCCAAGCGTATCCGTACGCATCCGCGGCTTCGCGAGAGTCTCTAGCAAGGTCGAAGAGAGCGTCCGTAACAAGAGGTTCGATCCTTGCGCGGTTAGGATCAGCGCTGAGTCGCTGATAGCTTTTCAATCGCCCTTCGTTTACCGCCCCAATCCCACCCCAACCTGAATCGCTTGAAGTTTCAAAGTAGGTTGCGAGCCCTTCGTGCGCCCAGCGTAGTGCAATTTGATTGCGTGGCATCAAGCCGGTGTTTCCTGCAAGCTGATGGGTCGCTTCGTGCGACACAACTTCGACATCATCGGCTTCGCGTGTCATTTTCACAAGAAGCTCGACGGTATTCGCCAAGTAAGCCGCGTCGCGCGATTGCGCAGTGCCTCGAGCTCGCAGTTTGTTCTTTGCAAGCTCCTTAGCATGAGCATCGAGCATCCGCATTTTCTCTGTTGTCCCTTGATCGAAGAAGACCGCGATGTTGTCTTCTGCGGACCAGTATCCTAAAGCGTTCGCAAGGCTCTCATCCCGTTGCCTTGTGTATCGCATGTAATCGGCTTCTTGACCGAACAAGACCACTTTAAGGGGTTCGGTGGGTGGATCGAGCACGCGACCTTCAAGGGCGAATTTCATAAAGTACGCTTCGTACACATTCTCAAGCAGATCTAGACGGCTTTGCCAGCGAGGCAAGCGTTTGCGTCCCGACTTCGTCTCACCGGTATCATGCAGCATGATGTAATGCGGACTGCGTACCACTTGCATCCCTTGCGTAGGAACCGCCCCTTGCAACTCGGACTGCGAAGATGCTAAAGCATCGATCGGCTGCTCGATTCTCTTTCGAGCTTCTAGCAAACGCAGCATTGTTGGGTGCATGGGTTCAATTTTATAAGCTGCGTTGCAGCAGTCGCGGAAAGCTTCGAGCATCCCGCTGCGCAAAGCAAACCGAGCTGCTTGAATGTAATCGTCGAAGGCTTGAGACTGTTTCGCGTGAGCAGCGAGTCGTCGATACTCCTCCTGACGCGTCGGGGCTTTGATCACCAACGCGCTTTCGCGACTGAGGATGATGGTACCCATCGTGGGGTGCGTATATTCAAAAGTGTTCGGACCAACACTTTTGGTTTTCCCTTCGAGCAGTACAGTGCTCTGAGAACCTGGTAACCGATAGACCACAAAATCCGCTTGGGCTGTATCGAGCAAGGCCCACAAGCAAACGAGCAGCACCACAGATGAGCAATAGCCAGACAGCGAAGTGTGGAGCGGATGGCGTATTGTGGGTAAAACCATGTTGTTAGCCCAACGACTTTTTCCGTCGAATCGATTGCGGCAGCGGGAGGAATAAAAATCCGAATCGATTATACGCGATCGGTTGGCTTAAATCCGGCCAAGTCGTTCGAGAGCTTCGTCCGCCCAAGGGCTTTGCGGGGAGAGTTGCAGGAAACGCAGCC
>CAIJIZ010000729.1 GCA_903820735.1 uncultured Pirellula sp. | reverse complement strand
TTTGCCATCGCGAACTTCGATGTACGACGTTGCAACCCGTTTGAGAAAGTGCCGATCGTGCGAAGTAAAAATCACGGTTCCGCGATAGTCAATCAGTGCATCGGCGAGAGCTTCCACCGTCTCGACATCCAAGTGGTTACCTGGTTCGTCCAATATCAAAATGTTCGCTTTGCCGAGCAAAAGCGAGGCCATGCACAATCGAGCCCGTTCGCCTCCAGAGAGGACACGTATTTTCTTGTTGACCGCATTGCCTCGGAACAACATCGCACCAGCGGTATCGAGGATCGTTTGAGTCTTCGTCCCCGGAATCGCTTCGTATTCCAAAAAATCCAGAACCGTTTTGTTCTCTGGAAGACTCGTGTACACATGCTGCGCGTAGGTACCAAGCTCGCAGCCATGCCCCCACCTGACATCTCCTTCCAACGCAGGAAGCGACCCTACGAGTGTCCGCAGTAACGTCGTCTTCCCTTGACCGTTGTCCCCGACAATCGCAGCGCGCGTCCCGTGATCGATCTCCAACCCAATACCAGTTGCAATTCCACGTTCGGGATATCCAATGCTCAAATCCCGGCAACGAACCGCCGGACCTTGCCTGGGTTCCACCTGTGGAGCCCGAATCGTCGCATTAGACTGCTCTCCGGCAATCTCTTTGAGCTCAAGTCGTTCAAGCATCTTGCTTTTCGATTTCGCTCGCGTTGCCGTACTGGCCCGCGCTTTATTGCGATCGATGAATTCCTGCAACTGCTTACGCTTCGCGGCAATCGACGCATTCGATCGCTGATCATGCTCGTGAAGCTCCCGCTGATACTCCAAGAATTCGTCGGCCTTGCCGGGAAACAACGTCAACTCTCCGTTGGACAAATCCAACGTCGAGTCGCACGTCGCGTTCAAAAAGGCACGATCGTGCGAGACGATCAAACACGCTTCTTGGAAGGACTTCAGAAATTGCTCGAGCAACAGCTGAGTACGCAGATCCAAAAAGTTTGTCGGTTCGTCGAGCAGCAACAAATTCGGTTCATGCAAAAGCAGAGCAGAGAGTTTCACACGTGTCTGCCAACCGCCCGAGAGACTTTGCATGGGTGCCTGCAGCATCGGGCCCTTGATCTCAAACTCGCCGGCCACCTCTCCACACTTCCAGTCGGGTTGCTCGGAATCCCTCATCAGAAACTCCAGAGCCGTCTCCCCAGGAAGGAACGGGTCATGCTGCTTGAGATAGCCGATCTTCAACTTCGGATGCCGGATTATCTCCCCTGTATCAAGCTCGTCTTCACCGAGGATGCACTTGAGCAACGTCGATTTTCCCGCACCGTTGCGTCCGATAAAACCGACTTTTGTATCCCCAGAAAGGGTGCACTCCGCCCCATCGAGAAGAATTTGATCCCCATAACGCTTATGGGCATTTCGAATTTGTAGCAAGACCGTCATGGATTATCACGTCGTATTGGTCGGTTTTTCGTCGGAACCGTCGCACCAAGCAACGGAAAGTTCGTCAGGCCAGTCCCTGATCATTTCAACGAAGTTTGCTATGTTAACAAGGTCAAACGATAAACTCGTTCAACTGAAATGTCCTACTTTATCAATCAGGGTTCGATGTGGCAGAGATTTCCCAATCAGTAACCGAACTAGTCGCCCAGCTCGGTAGACTTCCCGGCGTCGGAAAAAAAACCGCCGAACGACTCGCCTACCACCTCCTGCGAGTCCACGAATCGGAAGCTTTCGCACTATCGGATGCGATCCGAAAAGTCCGCGAAAACGTCCGGTACTGCAGCGTCTGCTTCAATTTAGCAGAAGAATCACTTTGCGGCGTGTGCCAAAATCCCCAACGCGACCCCTCGATGCTCTGCATCGTCGAACAACCCCGAGACCTTATCGCCCTCGAACAAACCGGAATCTTCCACGGACTCTACCACGTCCTCCTCGGAAGAATCGCCCCCCTCGATGGAATCGGCCCAGACCAACTGACCATCGAAGCCCTCGTCGATCGCGTCCGAACCGGAAACTTCAAAGAAGTTATCATGGCCACGAACCCGAACGTGGAAGGAGACGGCACCGCTCTGTTTATTTCCAACCAGCTGGCACCCTATCCTGTACAATTAACGCGACTCGCTCGCGGTGTAACCAGCGGCAGCGTCCTGGAATTCACCAACAAAGAAATCCTCTCCGACGCCTTGTCCGGTCGCCAAAAACTCTAATCGTTACCAACATAACGCCCCCAGATATCGCTCGCTCCTCGCACTTATCCCATGAATACGATCCATACTCCTTCAAATACGACCTCATCGAAGTTAACCGGTACTGCCAATCCTAGAACTCGTGCAGTTGTGCGAATCCTGATCCCTGCCGCTCTTTTTTGTTTGAACCTAACCCTATCGACAGGTTCGAATCAATGCTTCCCTGGCAATGTCTTCCTTAGCCAAGTTGTCTTCGGCCAAGACGACTCGGCGACGAAGCCGACGGACTTGGAAAGCAGTCGCTTGGCGATCAAGCAAGCCGAAGATTTTTTCAAAGATAAGAAGTTTGGTCAGAGCGCCCAATGGATCGAAGCCTGCAACAGCGTTTTCGTCGACCTGGTGACCCGATCGGACAAGAAAGATCTACCTGAATGGGAACGACTGCACCGGAAAATGGCGAGAGCCATGGAAGTCCTCTCGCTCGAAGGAGCGGAATTCAATCCACTTCCCGAATGGTCCGCCATCCAATCGAGTATCCGGGAGATGGGAAAAGACAAACCCAAACCGAATCCAACGCCCACTGAAACAGTCGTCAGCTTCACGAAAGACGTCGCCCCAATCTTGGTTGAACACTGCGGAAGATGCCATGTCGATAAAGAAAGTGGCGGATTTGCAATGCCATCCCACGAACAACTGATCAAAGGTTCCAAGGGTGGAGTGGTGCTCTTCCCAGGAGATGCCGCTAGCAGCCCGCTGGTCACGTCGATCGAAGGTGGAATCATGCCTCCGAATGGAAACAAAGTAGCACCTGAAAAACTTGCGACCCTCCAAAAATGGATTCAGCAAGGAGCCAAGTTCGACGGCCAAGATCCCAAAGCAAATCTCAAAAGTTTCGCGGCCGGCGATGCAGCCAAACCGCAGGAACCAGCCAAGCCCGTCGAAGTCATGGAACGCACTGGCAAGGAAACCATTAGCTTTGCCAATGACATCGCCCCCATCTTGGTCGCCAATTGCAATGGTTGCCACTACGGCGGCAACCGACCCTCAGGCGGTTTGAACTTCACCAACTTCGCCGGCCTTCTGCGCGGCGGGACCTCCGGACCAGCACTCGAACCCAACAGCGGGAAAAACAGCTTGCTGGTTAAAAAACTACTCGGCGAAGTCGGTCAGCGCATGCCCGCAGGCGGGCGACCTGCCTTAAAACCCGAAGAAATCGAACGGATCACCAAATGGATCGACGAAGGAGCAACTTTCGACGGCGATAATCGCGAAGGTCAACTCGATAGCGTCATCGCTAAATCGTGGGCAAATAAAGCTACACACACGGAACTGATGGAACAACGCATGGCAAGAGCCCGGCAGCGTTGGAAAGTCCTCGCACCAAACACCCCAGCAGAAGAATCCAACAACGATGAATTCCACGTTCTGGGGAACGTCGGCAAATCAACCATCGAAAAAACTATTCAAAACGCACAGTCAGCGCTGAAGACAGTTCGCAAGCAACTAAAAATCAACTCGAAAGAACCTTTCATCAAAGGTGGCGTGACCATCTATGTGCTCAAATCCCGCTACGACTACAGCGAACTCGGAAAGATGATCGAAAACCGCTCGTTGCCTCAATCCTGGTCCGCCCACTGGCGCAAAGATGTACTCGATTTATATGTGGCAATGGTCCCCGAGGCTGGAAATGCAAAACTTGATGAAACGGCCCTCGTCCAACAACTCACAAGCCTCTGGATGGCGTCCCACGATGGAGTACCACGTTGGTTTGCCGAAGGCACCGGCAGAGCTGCTTTAGCTTCAACCGCCGGCCAAAATGATCAACGCGTAAAACCTTGGATGACCCAACTCCCCAAAGTTGTCGGCGATCTAAAAGACATCAAGCCACTGACCGAAGGGAAAATGAACGAAGAAGAAGAAGGGATCATCGGATTCGCCTTGGTGCGCAACCTGCAAGCATCTTCCATGCGAAAGCAATACGACACTTTGATGCGAGCCATCCAAGCAGGTTCTACGTTCGAGCAAGCTTGTCTCAAGTCGATCGGCCCGATCGACCCGTTCCTTGCCCAAGCACTTGGCAAGAAAAAACCTTAACGCTTGGGCTTCTAAAAGCAGATCAACAAGCAAGCCAGCAGCCTATCCTACTTATTATTTGTTATTTGCCAAACATCGGCTGAGCATACCCTGGTGGGTAACCGGCCGATGTCGTACCTGGAATGGGTTGGCCATATACCGGCGGTTGACCGTAAAGAGGTGGTTGAGTTACCGCAGGAGGTTGACTGTACAAAGGTGGCTGTGCGGCACCTGTTGGCGGATACCCAGTGGGTAAAGTAGCAGGCATCCCAGAGGCTGGAACGCCACCTACCGCCGGAGCGCCGGCTGCTGTCGGATAAGGCTGAGGATACGCAGGATAGGCGGGGTATTGCTGGGGGTATCCGGCGGGATATTGTGGCTGCGTGCATCCCGGACCTGCACATCCCGTAACGCCCGCCACCATGGCGATGGCTAACGAAAAAATGGAAGCCAAACTAATTCGCGAAGCCCGGCGAGTGAACTGTTGATCACTCGCAAAAACGCCCTGTACACTCAGGTGTCGATCATGATGCATAATGAAATCCTTTTCCTTAGGTGCCGGAGATAATCCAGGTTTCTTTCGGTGATGTCTACGGCAATCTCATCCTGTGCACCTTCTCACGCAAGTTTTCTAAAAAAACATTAGAGACTTTTGCAGCTCCTAGCTCGCAACTACTAACTCGCAGCGAGTTGCTCCGACCAGCTGCGTGACTTCTAGGACTTGCAGCAACCCGATTCATTTTGGTATTCCAGAAAGCGTCCGGCTGAAACCCGACCTGCCTTTTTGGCAGAACCCAAGCCGTTATCAAGATCCCGGGGTGCCATTAGCCTCCAAGGGAACAGAATTCCTAATTCAATATACTTGCGATTGAGAGATTTTCGATGAGCCGTGCAATGAGCATGGGGTTGCGATTTGCGGCCGGATGCTGGCCAGGCTGGATCGACGGCTGGGAACGTGGTTCGCTTCGCGGCGTATTGCTCGCTTGGGTCTTTTCCGGCGTTCTATGCACCGCTTGGATCGGCACGTTTTGGTGGCCCGCATTGCTTGGAACCTGGGAATTGCGATTTCTTTGGGGCACAATTCTTTGCTCCGCATTGGCAACAGTTTCCTATCGCGCGATGCGATCCGTAATGGCTGGAAACGTAAAACCGCGAGGATGCCCGACAAACGAATTTGCTCAAGCGCAGATCCACTATTTACAAGAAAATTACTTCGAGGCCGAAAAGATTCTCGCACCTTTCGCAAAGCACCAAACTCTTAGCGATGAAGATATCGACCTAGAAGCGGCCCTGTTATTGGCGACTATTTATCGCCGCACGGATCGTTGTGAACTTGCGATCGAATTGCTCGATCGCTTGCTATTGCTCGAGCGTTCCGTGAAATGGGAAGCGGAATTGAACCAAGAAAGAGACTTGGTCATCGAACGAAAAGTCCGCAACCGTTCGGAATCTTCCTGATTCGCCCTCTCCTCCCGTTTGCTAGATTGGCCATTGGCCTATAATTCTGCGTCACGTGACAAGCCGTCCTTGGTTTGCAATCCGCGATGGATCGAATTGCGATTGGAACGGCGTTTGCTACTGTTATTTGCTTTAGTTGAGATTCTCAGCCTTCAAGGCAGAGTCGTCCGAGAAGATTGAGATCGGTTCCCGAGCGTTGCGTTCGGGACGGTTGGCTGACTAGTTCACCATACCTTTTAGGAAGGAAAGCCATGTACGAAAGATTTACAGATCGAGCCCGCAAGGTGATGCAGTTAGCGAACCAAGAGGCCCAGCGGTTCAACCACGAATACGTGGGAACAGAGCATATTTTGCTCGGGCTAGTGAAAGAAGGGAGCGGAGTGGCTTCTAACGTTCTGCGAAATCTCGACGTGGATTTGCGCAAGATCCGTTTAGAAGTTGAGAAGCTCGTTCAAAGTGGCCCTGAAATGGTGACGATCGGGAAGCTTCCACAAACCCCGCGCGCCCGTAAAGTCATCGAGTACTCCGTAGAGGAAGCTCGTAACTTAAACCATAATTACGTAGGTACTGAACACATCCTTCTAGGCTTGCTGCGCGAACAAGACGGCGTGGCAGCTCAAGTCTTGATGAACCTGGGTCTGAAACTCGA
Source organism: uncultured Pirellula sp. (assembly GCA_903820735.1). Taxonomy (GTDB): domain Bacteria; phylum Planctomycetota; class Planctomycetia; order Pirellulales; family Pirellulaceae; genus JBKCUI01. The sequence goes on along the minus strand of CAIJIZ010000729.1, from coordinate 1,872 downwards.
AGACGTGCGCGAAGAGGTGTTGAACTTGCTCGGCCACGGTATCGACTCGAGCGACGGGGAACGCGGAGGCCGCGAAGCTGGCGCTAGCAGCAGCGGCGGATCATCAAGCGAATCCGGATCGAGCACGAAAGGGAGCAAAAGCAAGACGCCAGCTCTCGATAGCTTCGGCCGCGACTTGACCGAATTGGCTCGACAAGGAAAACTCGATCCTGTGATCGGACGTGAACGAGAAATCGAACGCGCCACGCAAATCCTCTGCCGACGAACCAAAAACAACCCAGTGCTCCTCGGTGAGGCCGGTGTCGGGAAAACCGCGATCATCGAAGGCTTCGCACAACGCGTTGTCAACGGCGAAGTCCCAGAGATCCTAGCCGAGAAACGAATCGTCGTACTCGACTTGGCCATGATGGTCGCCGGTACAAAATACCGTGGACAGTTCGAAGAGCGAATCAAAGCGGTCATGAACGAAGTTCGTCGCGCTCGAAACACCATCCTATTCATCGACGAACTTCACACCCTCGTCGGTGCCGGTGGTGCCGAAGGTGCAATCGATGCGGCTAACGTTCTGAAACCTGCTTTGGCACGCGGTGAGATTCAATGCATCGGTGCAACAACCCTCGATGAATACCGCAAGTACATCGAGAAAGACAATGCACTCGCTCGCCGATTCCAAGAAATCGTCGTCGAACCTACCTCCAAGAGCGAGACGATCGAAATCCTCAAGGGACTCAAGGAACGCTACGAAGAACATCACCGTGTACAAATTACCGATGATGCAATCGTCGCTGCCGTTGAAATGAGCGAACGATACATCACCGCACGATGCTTGCCCGATAAAGCCATCGACGTCATCGACGAAGCTGGCGCACGGGTTCGTTTGCGAACGATGTCCAAGCCACCCGATTTGAAGGATATCGATGAAGATGTCGAACGCCTCAATAAGGAAAAAGAAGAAGCTGTAGCGAACCAAGACTTCGAGAAAGCAGCCGCACTTCGCGACCAAGCCGACAAACTCCGCCGCAAGAAAGACCAAATCACCCGAGAATGGCGTGAGAAAAGTCGCGAAGCAGATGGGCTTGTCGACGAAGAAGTCATCGCAGAAGTCGTCTCCAAGATGACCGGGATCCCTTTGACCCGGCTATCTACCGAAGACTCCTTGCGCTTGATGAACATGGAAGCCGAACTGCACAAACGCGTCGTCAGCCAAGAACAAGCTGTCGCTGCCGTTGCACGTGCGGTTCGCCGAAGCCGAAGCGGACTGAAGGATCCGAAGCGCCCAACCGGTTGCTTCGTCTTCGCAGGTCCAACCGGGGTCGGTAAAACGCTTCTTGCAAAAGCCCTCGCCGAAAGCCTTTTCGGTGACGCCGACGCACTGGTTCATATCGACATGAGCGAGTACATGGAGAAGCACAACGTCAGCCGTCTGATCGGTGCCCCTCCAGGTTACGTCGGGTACGAAGAAGGTGGACAACTTACCGAGAAAATCCGCCGTCGTCCTTACTCCGTCGTCTTGCTCGATGAAATCGAAAAAGCGCACCCAGACGTCTTCAACATGTTGCTACAAGTCATGGAAGAAGGCCGATTGACCGACTCCTTCGGTCGAAACATCGACTTCCGAAATACCATCCTCATCTTGACCACCAACGCTGGCGCGGAAGCGATCAAGAACGAGCAAGCTTTCGGATTCCAGAAGCCGTCCGATGATGCGTCCTACGACAGCATGAAAGCTCGCGTAATGGACCAAATCGAACGCGTCTTCCGTCCTGAATTCCTAAACCGTCTCGATGACGTGATCATCTTCCGACATTTGAACAACGAAGACCTCAAGTTGGTCATCGACTTCGAACTGTCGAAGGTCCGAGAGCGTCTGCG
>CAIJIZ010000728.1 GCA_903820735.1 uncultured Pirellula sp. | reverse complement strand
GTTTTCGAAATGATTATCGCAATCGATCTGTTCGCGGTTGCTTCAACGATGACATGGACCGCTGCACGAACCCTACGAAAACCACCTGCCAAACTCAATGCCCAAAGCAGGACGCGTCCGGGTGGGATGTGAAGGTGGAGCCACGAATTAATGATTGCTCATACACACGTAACTCGAAGGGGGATCGGCCTTCTTTGCGTCTTTGCTCCTTTGCGTGAGACCTCTGTTTGAAAACCACTTAGCCGTTCAATTGCGTAGTGCGGGCTCAGAGGCCCACACTACGCAACGTATCAATCCGCAATCCTGGCAGACTTTAACGGTTGTAGCGATTATCCACCCCTACAACAGGTACAACCGTTAAATCCGGCTGGCTTTCTCTGCCCAATCCCCCCACGCCCTTTCGATCTTTTCCCACAAAAGGTCCCTTAACCCGCCCCCACCTTAACATGAAACCACCCACCCAACCTGCCTCCACCCCAACCCCACTTCGTAGCTTTCACTACGCTCCCCTCGGATCCCTTGCGGTCGCTATCCTCGCCGCGTGCCTGCCCGCCGGCTGCACCTCCATGTCCAGCACCTTCCTGCAACGCGCCGATGACGATGCAATGCTGGGCCTTTCTAACGGCAAAACGGGAATTCATGACCACGCCCGACCCTTCAAAGGTATCCCGGTCACCCTGAAAATCCCCACCCACCTCGATGTCGCTATCGTCGAAACGCTCCTCTGCACCGATGACCCTTCCTCCGGAAAACTTACTCTCCTGCCTCTCTCAAAACGTCACCTCGATGTCCAACCCAATATCCAATTCTCCGACAAGGTCTTCACCGTCGACCTAAAACGCCCAGCCGCCGGCTCACTCGACTACGAAATCGAATTCCAAAACGAAAAAGACTCACCGCAATACTTCCAACAAATCTCCTACCACGTCGTCGACCAAACCCTCAAAGATATATCGGCAGTCATCGCGAACCTGAAACCTATTCAACCCACCCTGGCAAACCCCACCGCCGCGAAATCCTCTGATTCTGACTCCCCGGAAATCACCCCCCTGACTCGCACCGTCGCTTGGAAACGCTTCGATATCCACTCCCCGGATTTCGAAGACCAAGTCCTCGCGTTCGTCAACGAACATCTTAATGATTGCCACTCCTGCTCCTTGGAACCCCTCCAATAACACTCCCCCCCCCCTTTGCTTTTACTTCCCCTGCCATGCTTCTCTCAAACAAAATTTCTAAAACCAAACAACCGATCGCAAGCGATCGCTTGGATGGTGATGAACTTACTGCTGTGTCCTGTTTGCACTCGGCTGCCTTGTACTCGCAATCGCAGTCGTACTCAGCGATAGCGGTACTCGTATTCGTACTCGGAAAGACCGAGTCGAGTACAAGCAGGAGTTGGAAAGGGACGGGGAGAATTGCAGCACAAGAAGAATCGCAAAAGACGAAATTTTTTAGAAGGATGAACGCGAGCGTACTGCTCTCGATTTGCTTGCTGATCCTTTCGCTGCCAACCGGCTGCCGGTCGATCTCCTCGACTCCTATCTCTCGCTTCGATAACAACTCGCTTGCGGGAAACTCGAACGGTGAGCCTCGCTGGTTCTGCAACGCTCGCCCTCATAAAGGTGTCCCGGTAAAACTAAAAGTCACTACCCACTGCGATGTCTTTATCAAAGAACGCTACTGCGTCGAACTACAAGATGCAAACGCCCAAACGACTGCTTCTGCGACAAACAAAAAACCTCGACTTCAACTCGAAGAACCACTCGCCGCCTCCCCACTGACCTTCGTCGAATCAATCCCAGTGCAGACCGACCAAGTCGTCTTGGTCGACTTCAAACGGCCCGGCTCGGGATCCTTGAACCTCGATGCGACCTTCACAGAAGATCAGTATTTCAAAAAGATCACAAGCAAACTGCAAGATGACACGATCACCGACTCAGCAGCCTTGATCAAGAACATCGCGAAATTCGCCGGCACCCCAGTCGCCGCAAACTCCAAAGGTGCCGAACCCGAATCGGCAAACCGCAAATGGCTTGAACGTACCATCGCCTACCAACGCTTCGATATCAACGACCCACTCTACGAAATAAAACTCGAAGACTTCGTCAACACTCACCTGCACGCTTGCACAAACCCTAGCTGCTCCGCTGCCCAATGCATCACTCCATAATCTCTGATGACCATGGCTACAAAAAAGACAGCTACAAAAAAGACAGCTACGAAGAAAACTGCAGCGAAGAAAAAAGCAGCGAAAAAGACTGCAACTAAGAAGACTGCAACTAAGAAGACTGCAACTAAGAAGACTGCAACTAAGAAGACTGCTGCTAAGAAGACTGCCGGCAGATCGGCAACTACCAAGTCAACAGAAACCAAGTTTACAGCCACCAGGACCACAGCTACCAAATCCACTGCGGCGAAGAAGAAGGTAGCGGGCAAGCGGCCGACTGCCGCCGCGGCTGCTAAATCGCGTACCCCTTGCGACGATCCGGTCGGCTGCCCACGCGGAGCTATCAAACCGAAATTTCTCAATGCCGTCCCCGAGGAAAGCCGCAGTATCGAAATCGAACGCCGCGAACGCTGGTCGGAATTGCTGCCCGATTACGAACAAGGGCTTGAACTGGTTCGCAAGTTCGGACCTAAGCTGATGAAGCACCCGGAAGTCACCGGTATTCACGTCGGCTTCAAACGTATCCGCAACTGCATTGTCCGACCACTGCAATACTGCATCCGCCTCTCCGTGCGTCGTAAACGCCCCACCAACGACCACCGTATCGTCGACCCACTTCCGAAGTCTATCAATGGATACCCGGTCGATGTCTTCGAACGAACTTACGAGACGATCGCGGACTCAATGTCGACAACATCGCACTTGGTCGCTCCTGCGAACATACCCTTGAACACCGTCCCTACCAAGCCACCGAAATCAAAACGCTCGAAAAGCAAACTGCAACTTCCTCATAACAACACGATCATCGAACCGCTGCGAGGTGGAGTCGTCATCGCCGACATCGATACTCCGGAAAACTGGGGGACGTTGGGGCTGATCGGCAAAGGGCAAAGTGGCAAAAAATATGCGATCACCTGTTCGCACGTCGCAAGCAAACGGCGCAACCGCAAAGCCACCGTTACGCAGCCCGCGGCCCTAGATGCCCAAACACCCACCCGTGTGATCGGCCATGTGGCCTACAGCGCTCGCAATTCATCGATCGATGCGGCCGTCGTGGAACTTGTCGATGGGATCAAATCCCGTCGACAAGCCATCATCGCCGGTTCGAATAATTATCTTGCGGGCGCCATCGGGTTCGGTGCTGCGATCCCGGAATCACGCGCGTTCAAGATAGGGGCCGCCAGCGACCCGAACGCCATCGTTCATGGACGAATCCAACTGACGACCGGTATCGTCGATATCAAAGGCTTCGGCACGATGACCGATCAAATCGTCGTGATCAACGACAACGGTGGCAACTTTGAACTTATCCGCCCAGGCGACTCCGGCTCGGTTCTTCTGATGATGACTTCCGCTCCGGACGTATTCCTCGTGGTTGGACTGGTGCATGCCCGGACTTCCGACGGCGCAATCGTCGCTTGCCCTTGGAACAAGATCCTCGAACACTTTCCGCTTGTTGAATTTTGATTCACTTCGAGCTTTAACTCCCTTCAAAGGGTGACTTTCCGGAGTCGCAATCATGAAGCAAACTTCACTCGAAAAACCGCAACAACCACTCGCGTCCTATTTGCAACTCTTCGCGTGCATCCTCGCAAGTTGCTTCGTTGCTGGCTGCACAAGCTCGTTTGGGTCCCTGAATAAGAAAATCCACCGCTCGGGTGCAAAGACTTGTTCACCTAGGCAATCGCCAACGGTGAGTTTCATTGAACCCAATGGGATCGAACGCATTTTAGCCATACCTCCCCAAGGGCTCTTGCTCGGGGATATGCTTCGCGATCATGGATTTCCGCAGCGCGATGCCCACTTGAGATCGGGTGCAATACCGCCGAACTATTTCGCGGACGATTTAGCGACTACGCTCAACGCAGCCGGCACTGTCAATCCAAACACAGATGCATACCCAAACATCGCTACGAATCGCATTCGAGAGATTGAAACCCAAGCCATTGAATTGCTCGCAAGGAATCTGTTTACGGCGATGGAGGATTCGGAATTCGACATCGACGACCCGCTGGTACTTCAGCGTCGCGGCGAGCTGCTTGCTCGTATCCGCCAAGCGAACCCGTCGGTCGATGCGGTATCGACGCTTGATCCGTATATTCAGCAGTTGATGGCGACGAAGGAGTATCAGTCGTTCCCAGTGCAGCGTAGCCAAGAGAGAAACAGGTTCCTCAATGGGGCAGGGGAGGGGGGTGGCAAGAATTACCGATCGCCCTTGGGCGGGAGCATTGTCGTCATCCGACGCCGGACTGGGGAAGAAATTCAAATAGGATTAGATGCAATTTCGGCAACGCCACTTGGGGGCATACTCTTGGCCGAAGGGGATCGCGTAAAAGTGGGTCGTATAAGCGACCTTGGATTCGATTCCGTGAGTGCATCGAATGCCGATTTGGATATTGGTGAAGGAAAAACTGGAGGGGCAACGAAGCGAGTGCTGCTCAGCGGAATGAGCCAAAGTGCCGGCCAAGCCGTCGCGATCGAGTCGGCTACGAGTGTAGAGTCACTGGCAACTACTTATCGCAGTCCTTATTCCAATGTGGTGGTTCAGACACGTGCCAGTACGGCTGGGGGATTAGTCCATCGCATTATTCCGTTGGATGCGGTGGAGTTCGATGCGGCTATGGTGGGATCGGATCGATCATCCGTGGGTTTACTTCAGCTTGGGGTAGACGAAGGAGACATTCTCGAGTTTTCGAATGTTGAATTGCTTCCGATCGTCGTTGGATCTCGGGCGGAGCATCGACGCTTGCAGTTGGAGTCGTTGCGCGCGGGGGGGAAACACAGAGGCACAGAGGGCACGGAGGAGTGAGAAGGACTGTAGGGAAAGAATTGTAGGGATGAACGCCGGTTAGAAAGAGGCGAACGGGGGGACAGAAGATAGACCAAACCAGAGCAATGCGCTCAAATCAAAGGAGTGCGGTTCTTAGCGATCAAACAGAAGCGGGTAGTACAGGATCCAAAACTCAGAACAAACGTCGCTGAAATCTAATCTTCTCTGTGTCTCTGTGCCTCTGTGTTTCCAAGTTTCCAAAAGGCCCCGCCCC
>CAIJIZ010000727.1 GCA_903820735.1 uncultured Pirellula sp. | reverse complement strand
TCTCATCCTCACTTGCCCCCTTCTCTCTCGCGCGCTGCAACGCTTGATCGATGACCTGCTTAGGAGAAAGCAACCCTGTATTGAGCATGGGGGTGATAACCGAATGGTAAACGAACGGATGCTCCATGCTGATCGCATCTTCATAATCGCCAAACAGATACAACCGATCGCTGATAAACTTCTGCAAATGAACCGTAGCCCCCGTATGGCTCGACGGATACCACAAAGCTTGCTTCTCTCCCCAAGCATCTGCGAAGTTCTTGTCGACATAGTCTTTCGCTTCCTCTGCGATTGGATCGACTTCGCCACGAAGCCCTACAGAGGGCGGTTTATGTCCGGCCGGCAATCGTTTGCGATTCTCCGTATCAAAGCTCCACTTCCCACCGCTGGGCTTTTGCGATTCATCGACGAGCACGTCGAGCCGCTTGCGCTGCTCGATGTAAAAATTGGTAAAGAAAAGTTTCTTTTTGCCTTCAACGAACGCATCGATAGCCGGCAGTGGTGTTAGGAAGTTCGGGTCCTTCAGCACTTCGAGCTCGATCCCTTGTTGCCGGCAACCCGCTCTCAACCGCAAGAGCAAGTTATGATCCTCTGGATCGATAACGCGCACGCTGGAAATTTTCGATCGGCCTATCTTGGTTTGCTTGACCAACTCAGTGATCTGAGAACTGTGTTCTAACTTCGCCGCATCGACGTAAGTAACCTTCTTCCCAATACGAATAAGTTGTTCTGCATAACGCTTCATCGACGCTCGATGCAGAAGCAACTTCTGGCGGTGAAATCGGTACTGGCGAAAAAACAATGGGTCTTCGACCAGAAATACGCAGCTGGTATCATTGAGCCACTGAGGTTCGCTCATAGCGAACTCGCTTGTGTCTCCATGGAACTCACCGAAGAGTTGATGAGGATAGACAATCGCAGCTATCATCTGTTCACCCCAGAGATTTTACGGCCACCCTGAGGCTCCGAATTTTCTCCATATCGGTTTAAGTAGCCTTTCACGGAGAATTTCGAACGGGTCGACTCGCTGGTCATGTATCGGATTTTTCCGAAGATCTCTCGTTCCGGACCCCATGCGCGATCATATCGACCGAGCACCCAAAAGATCCCACTGTAGGAATTCGGATCGCGTCCATCCATCGCATACTTATTGTTCAGCTCGATCATCGTCTCCAAAGCCGATTGCGGACTCTCGCTCCAATGCAGGATTTTCTTACCCCAAAGCATCCGCAAGTAATTGTGGATCCGTCCTTCGTTCACCAACTGTCTCTGTGCTGCGTTCCATAAGGCATCATGCGTGCGGGCGTGCTCGAATTCATCGAGCGAGTATACGTAAGGTCGAGTGTCCTTCGCATGATCCGCTAACGTCTTTTGCGCCCAACTCGGCAACGACTCATATCGATCATAATTGGGTTCCAACACGCACATATTAAAACCTATCTCACGCCAAGTCATCAGTTGATCCATGAACGCTTCTGCATTGCTTCCAAGATTCCAAAAACCATTCATCTTGCCATTTGGCTTGCTGACACGATCCCACGTCCAAGGCTCTTGAGTCGATACGATCGCGTTGAAGACCTCATGCGCACTGACATGCCCGAAGTGAAGGTGGGCGGAGAGCGAACTCGAGCCATGCTCATCGGGTTCGTTCCGTGCACGATCGTAGTCGCTCAATTTTCGATCCTTGAACTCAGAAAGTCGATTCTGCCCCGCAATCGAACCACCTCGCTCTCCCGTCGGCTTGATGGCATGATCGATTTGAAACTTGCTCAGCTCGAGCGACTCCAAGGATGTACGATCCATAAACCGCCATCGCGAAGCTATCTGCTCTGGAAGGCCATTGAGCTTGGGGAGCTCAATCCCCGCCCAAGGATCCATGCTCGGAAACAGTGGAGCCTGCGCAACAATCTCCTTCTGCATGAATCGCCGATAGGAATGGGCTACGGTAAAAACCCGGTCGGTCCCTCGCATCGGAAGAATCCCGTTGCTGTCGACCAACTCCACCGCACACGGCCAACGCTTGACGATACTTCCATAAAGCTTGGGATGAAAAAAACAGGGGTAATCATCCGTCACCGTAACACAGGCGAGTTTGGATAGCGACTCGACCAGTCCACTTCCATCCCCCTTCGTTGGTTCTACATACGCGCGATAGGTGATCGGAAGATTCTCTGCGATTTTTTGGTTATCGAGCATGCCATCGAGAATAAAGCGATGGAATCGATCGCAAGCCCAGCGGTAACCGATCCGCAACCCTTCGAGTACCAGTAATGGCTTGTTGAGTTCCACTGCCAATTCAATGGCCCGCTGAAGAGCAAAATTCGAATGCAGTCTACGAAAAGCCGTCATCCAATATAAGACAAATTCACCTTCTGGCCGCAACGCGACCTCCGTCGCCGAGCGGATTCGCACTTCGGGCACGTACAGGTTTGCAGTTCGAAGAGCGGACGGTGCTACTCGCTTTGCCATGAATTCCTCAATTTGACTCTTCAAAGGGAGAATGCAATCAGTTCAGCAAGTGCACTCCGTAGTCTATAGTGGGCTATACTACACGCACCAGGACCAAAAATTTGGCCAGCTTCGGCCCGCCTTCGCTCCCAACTGAGCATTGTCTCCTTATGACTACCCCCAAACGCTCCTTTTTCCGATTCTTAGGCCGATTCGCAATCTCCGCGTCGACCCTTCTAATGGGCGTCCAAGCATCGTTGGGTACTGATTGGGATACGCGCAACGAAGAATTCTCCAAATCGATCGAGCCGCTACTGCAGAAATATTGCTTGGGTTGCCATAGTGGAGCGCAAGCTGAGAGCGGATTAGCCTTGAATCACTTCAAAGATGCTCGCGAAGTTTTTCGGCAGCGTGGAGTTTGGGAAGGGGTTGCGAAGCGTATGGAAATTGGAGATATGCCACCGGCAGATGCTCCGCAACCATCCAAGGAAGAGTCCGCTCGGATGACTCAATGGATTCGCTCGACGCTAAATGACATCGATTGCGGTAAGACTCCCAATCCCGGTGCTGTCACTCTGCGCCGAATCAATCGCATCGAATATCGAAACTCCATACGGGACTTATTTGGAATCGATTACGAACCCGCCGCAGGTTTTCCCGGCGATGACGTCGGATACGGTTTCGACAACATCGGCGATGTGCTGACACTTCCCCCTTTGCTAATGGATAAGTACGTCAAGGCGGCCGAAGAGATCAGCGAGAAAGTCATCATCGCCCCCGCGCCGGCACCCATGTTCGACTCACCTCGAAAACTCTCTCAACTGACAGCCGAGAGCGGCGGGAACTACGATGGCTCACGATTCGAGTTTTTTTCCAACAGCAAAGTCACCTTTGAAGAGCATGCACCATGGACGGGGCGTTACTCGTTGCAACTAGGGATGGCAGGCTCAGCGGCGGAGGGCAGATTTCCCAAAGTGGTTATTTCGATCGACGGCAAGAAAGTCGAAGAAATTACAGTAGAAACACCCACCGCCAACAACCCCGTTCCCTTCAGTATCCCGCTGCGACTACGAACCGGTAAACGAATCTTTGAGATAGCCTTTGTCAACGACCATTACGTCCCAGCCAAAGATGGTCAGCCAGCCCAAGACACCAATCTGTATATTTACGAGCTTCGACTCACCGGGCAAAAACCCGCTGAAAAAATTCCT
>CAIJIZ010000726.1 GCA_903820735.1 uncultured Pirellula sp. | reverse complement strand
AAGCGAGAAGGTCTTCTCGCTCGTCTTCATGCACGCAAGAAGTCCTGCAGCGCTCCAGCAGCAAGTGCATGCGATGCAGCTGCTCCTTGTGCAGCTCCTGCTCCTTGCGATGTAGCTCCAGCTCCATGTGCAGCTCCAGCTCCAGCACCTTGTGCAGCACCAGCAGCTAGCTGCTGTGATGCAGCTCCAGCCGCTGCAAGCTGCTGTGATGCAGCTCCAAAGGCTGCTCGTCCAAAGGTCCTCGCTGGCCTCTTGGCTAAGTGCAAGACCCGTCGCGCTGCTTGCTCGGCTCCAGCAGCCGCACCAAGCTGCTGTGACGCAGCTCCTGTTGCTGCAGCTCCAAGCTGTGGTTGCAACTAAGGAAAGTTACGGCGAGCAATGCTCGTTGCGAAGAATTGATAAACCTCAAGCGGTCATCGTAAGGACGACCGCTTTTTTTTCGCCCGCGATGTCGCTGGGTAATTGCCCCTTACTTCGCCTTCGGCACCACCTCTGCTATATGATCTTCAAACACTTTTTGACCCCAGCCGCTACTCCTAACGGCCTTCGCTGCGAACAAACAGTCGATCGCGGTACTGGTCCGAACACAGTCGTGATGCTCCACGGACTTTTCGGTTCGCCAAACCATTGGACCGATATCATCGAGCCACTCACTGACGACTTTCGGCTGATCGCCCCCCAACTACCGATTGACCGAAGCGGCAATCGACGCTCTGACGGGGCACGATCCATCTCCGATCTAACTGATGCGATCGCTGAAGTAATCGATGCAAAACAGATTCAAAGCCCCTTTGTACTTTGCGGAAACTCTCTCGGTGGTCTGATCTCCATCGACTACACGCTGCGATACCCAGAACGTATTTGCGGACTCGTTCTCGCCGGTTCGGCAGGCCTGTATGAACGAAGTCTTACCAATGGCGTGAAACCAAAGCCTTCAAGGGAATTCGTTCGCTCCGTGATTTCCGATATCTTCTACGATGACTCCTTAATCACGGACGAACTCGTCGAAGAGTGGTTCGGACTGATTCAAGACCGAGACTACGCTCGATTCATCCTGCGTATCTCACGTGCTACACGTGACCGCAACGTCGAAAAAGAGCTTCATCAACTCACAACCCCAACATTGATCCTTTGGGGCAAGCATGACGAGATAACTCCGCCGAAGGTCGCCGAGCAATTCCAACAGCAACTCCCTTCGGCTCAATTGCACTATCTCGATCATTGCGGACACGCCCCGAACCTTGAACAACCGGCCCTCTTCACCGAACACCTCAAGCGTTTCCTTCCCACCTGCTTCGCATAATAGCCACCAAAGCTCCAAAAAGCATCGGCAGCGAATAAACCAACGTTGTATCGCCTAGACGTACTCCTTGAATTCCTTGAATGCCAATCATGAAGCGATCGAAGTCTAAAATCCTCTGTGCACTTCTATCTGGATTATCACTCTGTTGCCAACCGACCTTCTCGTCGGCCGCCGAACCGATTACGGTTCAAATGGCAAGCGACTTCGCTGTGTCCCCAACGGGAGAAACACTCGTCTTTCGATGGGCGAATGAACTTTGGTCCGTCGGCATCGAAGGTGGCACCGCAAAACAACTTACCAATCATCCGGCAGTCGATAGCGAACCGAAATTCTCCCCCGACGGAAAGCAACTCGCTTTCATATCGAATCGAAACGGTTCCAATCAAATCTACGTGATGCCCGCCGACGGAGGGATCCCCGAACAAAAGACGTTTCATTCCGAAGGCTACTCGCTCGGCGATTGGTTTCCCGACGGCAATAGCATCCTTGCAACCGGCTCACGCGATCACTACTGGCGCGGTCAATCCCGCCTGATGCAAATTGACCTCACCAAACGCGCAGCAGAAAAAATCCTCCTCGACGATACAGCTCTCGCCCCGAGCCTCTCGCGCGACGGAAAAAAAGTTCTCTTCGTTCGCGAAGGTGAACGCTGGTGGAGAAAAGGTTACAAAGGTGAGCGTGCCTCGCAAATCTGGTTGCTCGACCTTGAAACGCGTCAAACAACCGAACTGATTCACGACGGGGTCGAGTCCCTCTGGCCTCAATGGTACACAAACCAACGCGGTTTCTATTTTGCAAAGGGAACACCTCACGGACTGGACCTCTTCCGTTATCGATTCGCTACCGATGAACAACCATCAAGGCAACGCTTAGTAACAGGTTTCGAAGACGACTCGATCTACAAACCGACCTTGTCCCGAAATGGATCGACCCTCGTATTCCGTCATCTCTTTGATACCTACGTAATCAATCCAAGTAAAAGCGAACCACCCAAGAAACTCAATATCCAGATCGCCCAGGATGCAGATCTGCCCGACGATACTCTACGCGCTAACTTGAGTCGTGCCGATCAAGTCGCGTTCACCGAAGATGGGCTAGAAATCGCCTTCACCGCCGGCGGCGACCTGTTCATTATGGACTCCGAGTTGAAAGAGCCGATCCAAGCCACACGATCCAACGGCTACGAAGAATCACCCATCTTCTCAAACGATGGCAAGGAACTGTGGTTCGCAAGACGAGAATCTGGCCAAGTCGATCTTTGGAAACTCGAACCGAAAGATCCCTCGAAATACTGGTGGCAACAATCTGAATTCATCGAGTCACGCTTAACGAATTCCGCTCCATCGAAATCCGATCTACGGTTCACACCAGACGGAAAACACTTGCTGTTCCAACTCGGTCGCGGATCACTCGTGGCAATGAATATCGAATCGAAAGAAATCACAACGCTTGTTGAAAGCTTTAGCGACATATCCTACAGCGTCTCCCCAGATAGCCGTTGGATCGCCTACTCTGCTCAAGACGATGACTTCAACAGCGAAATCTGGGTTATGCCCATCGATAAACATCAATCTGCTGTGAATGTCTCTCGGCATCCCGACAACGACACTTCGCCTGTCTTCTCCCCCGACGGAAAAATACTCGCCTTCACCGGCCGACGTACACAAGACGAAAGCGATATTTACTACGTCTATCTTCAAGAGGAATTCGACGACGAATCCTCGCGCGACCGCACGCTCGAAAAAGCACTCGAGACGATGAAGAAGAAACGGCCCTCGAAACCTGAGGCTGCCTCCAGCAAATCGGATAAATCGGAGACGACGGCGGAAAAGGGAAACGACGCGAAACCTGAACCAAAAACCGAGCCAAAACCAGACGCTAAGCCGGACAACAAGCCTGAATCGAAATCGGAATCGAAACCAGACCCGAAAGCCGATGGCGATGATAAGTCGAAGAGTTTCCGAATCGACTTCGAACGTATCCACCAACGACTCCGTCGCCTCAACCTACAAGACACCCGCGAGACGAACCTCATCTTCTCTCCCGATGGTAAGAAATTAGCATTCTCCGCCAGTGTCGACGGAAAGCCGGGTTGGTACTCGGTCGAATTCCCAGACAAACTCACACCAAAACTGATGAGTTCGACGGTCCTGAGCGACGCGCGATGGACAAAAGCATCCAGCGGAATTCTCGGCCTCTCGAAAGGTACCCCGACGAAACTCGAAAACGGCGAAAAGGAATCGAGCTATTCGTTCTCAGTCCAGCACGAACGCTCCCGCTCCGGACGCTTCAGCGAAGGCTTCCAAGCCGCATGGCTTGCCATGCACGAGATTTGGTACGACCCAGCCATGGGGAACCGAAACTGGGATCAAATCCGACGCAAATACTCCGAAGCCGCGTCTCGGGCACTCGATGAAAAAGGCCTAGCCGAAATCATCGAACTGATGCTCGGTGAACTCAACGGCTCGCACCTGGGATTCACCCCATCGACCGGCGAGACGCCCGATGCGGAACCCTCTCGCAAACGCGATTATCCAACAGCCCACCTCGGTGTGCGATTCGATCCACAATACCTCGGACCAGGTTTGAAAATCCGCGATGTGCTGCCCGATGGCCCCGCAGACAAGGCCAAAAGCAAACTGCTTCCCGGCGATATCATCCAACAGATCAACGGTACCCGTGTCGATCCAACTATGGATTTGACGCAAGTTCTCAACGGGCCACTCGACCGCGATATCGCATTGATCGTACTGCGAGCTAAAAAAGCAGTCGAAAATGCGGAACCGGAAAAGAACGAGGAACAAGCCGGGAACGACGAATTGAATATCTCGCTCAGACCGACCTCCTACGCACGCATTCGCCCATTGCTCTATGAACAATGGCTTGAACATAATCGCCAAATGGTCGACAAACTCTCCAATGGCAAACTCGGCTACCTGCACATCCAAGCCATGGACGAATCGAGTTTCTTGGAATTCGAACAACAGCTCTACAACGTGGGATATGGTAAAGATGGCTTGGTAATCGACGTACGCGATAATGGTGGCGGATCGACCACCGACCACTTACTAACCTCACTGACACAACCACGCCACGCTATGACCGTTCCGCGTGGAGGCGGAATCGGCTACCCACACGATCGAATGATCTACGCCACATGGTCGAAACCAATCGTGGTGCTATGCAATCAAAATAGCTACAGCAACGCGGAAATCTTCAGCCATGCCATCAAATACCTCGGGCGTGGGAAATTGGTCGGTGTGCAAACCGCCGGTGGTGTTGTTAGTACCGGAGCTTCCCGGATCAACGATATCGGCGTCCTACGCGCCCCCTTCCGCGGCTGGTTCTCCATGGAGACTGGCGAAGACATGGAGCTTCGCGGTGCACTTCCTGATTTCATCCTTTGGCCAACTCCCGGTGAACTCCCAGCCGGTATCGATCGCCAACTGGAAAAAGCGGTTACGGTACTCGCAGAGGAAGTCCAGAAAGTACCGGCAAAACCCAAACCGAAATACGCTACCGGTCACGAATAACAGTCGATTTCGAGAATCATCTCCGGTCGACTCGATGACGTAGCTTTAGCCGTTGTCCACCGGGTAATTGTAGAAACCTTTACCCGTTTTGACCCCAAGATGCCCAGCGTCGATGTAGGGTTGCAATTTTGCGATCAAAGGACTCCACACCTCATCCCCATCGACAAACCTGCCATTGGACATAGTTTGCACCAGAATATCTAAACCAATCTGATCCATGATTCCAAAAGGACCCAGCGGCATTCCTGTCGCTTTCGTCCATGCCAAATCGATATCCTCGGCCGTTGCCACATCGCGATCAAGCAATTCTAAAGCCGATTTCAAAACGGACTTCAACATTGCATTGAAGATGTAACCACTGTTCTCTCGTCGCTGAACAATCGGAGTCTGCCCGATCTTCTTGGCTAACAACGAAAGACGCTCCAGAGTTTCTTCCGATGTCTGCGGCCCTGATGCAACATCCACCACCGTTGCCTTCCATATCGGCACATGGAAATGAAAATGCGCATACCGCTCCGGATGCCGAACATGCTTTGAAAACGTCGACGGGACAAAATAGGAGCTATTCGATGCCACTATCGTTGACTCGCCAAAGACCTCCGACGCTCTCTTCAACACCCGCCGCTTTAATGCTACTTGCTCCGGAATACATTCAAGCACTAACCCAACTTCCCGAACACCTATCGAACCCGTTGCTGAATGATCACCCCCAAATAAGAAATCTGGATGGACCAACCCAAGTCGCGAGTCGACTTGCTCTTGGCTCGTCGCAGGCCAATACCCTTGAGTTTGAAACGCTGTTAAATTTGCAATTATCCACGCTCGCGATGTGTTCAATGCCCCCGAAGATTCATCGCACAATATCACACGCACCCCATGCGTGATCATCTGGCCCGCAATCTGACGCCCTGTCCAACCCGCACCGATGATCGCAACCTGCTCGATGTTTCTCGCCCCACTATCGCTTGAATGATCGTTATCGAAGATCGTTTCCATGGATTTCTCGAAACTCTGGACACACAATTTCAAAAAGGATTCTTCAGCGCATCCATTTGATTGTTGAGCATGAGATGCAATCGATTCCTACGAGCGGTGCAACATACCAAGATCCGAAATCCATTCCTACGCGACTTTCCCCTCTCGAACACTTACCCGGTGCCCGTATACCCGCCGATTCCTCGCTAGAGCACTAACGATTCCCAAAGTAGCCGTACTTGGTCAGCGGCACCCCAAACTCGTCTTCAACCCATCGATTCCCTTCACGAGCCACCTGAAAAATCCGCTTCTGCCACTCCGCCGAAATCTCTGCTCTAGCGCGAACTCCTTTTTCTTTACTTTCACCATTCTCGTCAAAATTAAAGAGCTTCTT
>CAIJIZ010000725.1 GCA_903820735.1 uncultured Pirellula sp. | reverse complement strand
GAATATCAGCTTTCGATCGCTGAGAGACTTGGTTACGGTCATTCAGATACAATTCATGCGCTTTCCGATCAAGCTTCCGAAACGGCGAAGGTACTAAATGGTTTGATTCGTGCGCTGAGAGATAAATCATGATTTCGCCCTTTCTGCCTATCGCCTCCGGCCTAACGCCTATCGCCTAACCTAAAGAACTGGAATCCGTTGACGTGGGAGCCGGTGATCGCGTTGGCGACGGCCGTGAGAGACTTGAATAATTGGCCTTCGTATTCGAATCCGTTGTTTACGATCAGCACGCGGATTTGCCGGCCCTTGTACTCTCGATGAAGCATCGAGCCCGGAGGTGGCAAGCGCTGGTCCAAGGCAGGTCGCGACTGGACATCGGCCGTTACAAGTCTCGGTTGGATCGCCTCGCGTGGTGGTGTGACGCGCACTTCGGAGTCGAGCGCCAACTCGGCCGCTCGGGCCCTGGCTCGCTCCGAAAGGTCACCTTCTGCGTTGGCTTGGAGTCGCCAAGCGATACGTCGGATCAAGTAACGTTTGTTTCGGCTTCGGCATTTCTCGCCAAAGAGCGATTCGAATCGCTCGACCACTTTGGTGATCGTCATAGTCTCAAGGCGTGCGATCTCGGACGCCGTTGCAGCATTCATGGTTGATTCTCCAATCAGTTTATGGGTCTTGCCTAAGGCCTATCGCCTCCGGCCTAAAGTCTGCTTCCGACACAGAGAGCCTCAATCCGGAGAGAAGCTCAAGGCTTGGGTCACCAGAGTTCGCAGAGATTTTTGAGCTTTGGTCCAGAATGCGGGCCAGGCCCAGGGCAAGTACGGCAACGATCCGGTCGCGCCGCTGCTGGCTCGTAAGATCCGAGAAAGATTGATTCGACATGGCATATCCCACCAGGTTGGAAGAAACGCGAGCTGGAACTCTCTCAGCTCACCCGGGTTATGTATGCCGTTTGGGAAAAAATGAACGCGGAAGATGACTTCAGTACAGATTGTAAATGTCGCGGTAAGTTCCAAGTGTCCGCCATTCGCTTGCTAGTTCCAAATTGGAACTTTGATTGAGAAGAACTGTGACCAAGCTAAGCCACGCGGTCCCGGTAATTATCCTAATTCGCCCGGCGATTGCCGTTGGATTCCTTGCCATTTGCGCAGAACCGACAACAAGTAAATCAATCAACCTAATAGCGACGAGTTCTCGAACGCATTTTTCCAGAATGTCTTGCAGCGCCGGAGGGTTGGTTTGTCTTCGCTACGTCATAGCGGTATCGCCGGACGTTCGCCGGAAACTGACACTCTGGAAAAGGCAATTAGACGAGCGGAATAGTACGCATAACGACACCCATCACCTAGCCTCCGGAAGAGATGTCTCTAAAGTTAGTAACGCACCGGCGGGGGCTTAGGTGCATGGGATTGTTACATTTCGCTGTTACAGTACAGAGCCCCGGCCTTTAACGCATGCAATTGACCGCTTTGTTCGGCCTCTGCGTGCGGTCTGTGCCAAATGCCTGGCTCAACCTCCACGAACGGCCGCACCTCTACCCGCTGCCAGCCAAACGCCCGAAGCGCCTCGGCGGCCACTTCCCTCAACTCCTGCCACACCGGGCGTCGGACCACGTCGTTGTTGAAGCATTCGTAGTCTTGCTGGTGCATCCCGCGCATTGCTCCATCAATGCGGTCGAGCAACTCACGCTGCCCGTCGGTGAGCTCCTGCGCATTATCAATCGCCACCAATCGGGCGTGGTCAAAGTCATTGAGCAGGTCGCAAGCAACGCAACCGGGACCGTTGATGCGGACTTGCTCGTCCGGCGGCAGAGCCAGTACGGCGAGTGCGTCGCAGAGCAGTCGTTGCCAAGGTTCCATCTCTGACACTCACGCACCCTCTGGAGGCCGAGCTTGTTTTTATACGGATCAGCCTAAACTCTGTAGACCGCACCAATGCAGCCTATCACGCAAGCTAGCCTCGATCCGAAGTTAAATGATATCAGGCACTTGCGAGCGGAGCAAGAATTTAGTGGAGTGATAGGCTGTTTCGGTCTAATCTCAAGTTGGCCACGGCTGTTCCATTCGATGCGGGCCAGCAGACAAACAGAACTGCAACGCGCGTTCCCGCTACACGTGGTCTGCTCCTGGCTTGGCAATTCACCACGCATTGCACAGCAGAGCTACCTGCTGGTTACCGAAGATGATTTTGCCAAGGCGGCAGGCGTGTTAAAGGTGATAGTGGAGGGGTGACCAAACACCCACTTGGTAAAATCGTACCATTTCACGAGTACTACCGGTGGGTCGCTGCGACGTGTCATGGCTTTCCGATGTCAAAAGTCCAGCGATTCAAATATCTATCTAAATCCCATGCTTGACGACGCGCAGTCTCCCGGTCTCTCCCTCGTTAAAAAAATCGCGCGCCGCCCAAGGGCGGCGCGCAGAAAGAAGGAAAAAGGGTAAAAGAG
>CAIJIZ010000724.1 GCA_903820735.1 uncultured Pirellula sp. | reverse complement strand
CAGCGTCCGATTACCCGGGCGAGTTCCCGCATTTCCTCAATGGTCAGTTGGCCATCTTTGTCCTTATCGAGTCGATCAAAAATCGTCGTCGATGCGGCTGGATTGTTCTGGTACTTAGCTTTCACCTCATCGCGCGAGACTTTGCCATCTTCGTCTACATCGAGTTGCCGAAATAAGGTCTCGCCAACATTCTTACGCCCTGACCCGGCGCCACCCAAAGCACCTCGCACTGCTTCGCGAATGCGATTGCGAGCCGATAGCGGATTTCGTCCTGCCGGCCCAGACTTAGAGTCTTCCTCTGACTCAGCAGATGCATCGGAGCCCGATTCGATGTATTCGACGTATCCTAAATGCATCTCATCGAACGTCTGCGGCCCCCATCGGACTTCTTTGTCAGGATCGGGGTTCGCTGGGTTGCCCTTGCTGTTATCGTACCAAGCCGTGAATTGTAGTGTGTCTCCGGCTTTTACACTCAAGGGCTCGGCGTAACGGTACAGCAATTGCCAATTGAAATCGTATCGCGGAATGTCCAAAAGTGTTTTCGTGCTTCCATCGGATATTAGTTCAAACCTGGCCGCCTTGCCGCGCAAATGCATGTGTGGCAAAAATGCGAGTACTTGAACATCTGCCGGTACTCGCTTGATGCTTCCTACAACCGAATGATTTTCAGCCCCCGGCGGGATCCTAAACCCTGTGTTCGCAATCCCCGCAACGCGGATCTCATGTTTGGGGGCTTCTTTGGCAAAAACAAGCCCGATGCGGGTGCTGTCCTGTGTCGCTGTTCCATTGGGCGTGTAATGCATCTGAAATCGCAATCGGGCTCCTTTGGGAATCCGCTTAGCATAGCCTTCAGGATAAATCAGCGTGCTATTGCCCGGAACGTAGATCCCCCAGTAACCTCCTCGTTCGTCGGCCGCATCGTCCCTCGCTTGGTCGGTTTCCTCCGAACTCTGTGCAAACACCAAAACATGGTGTACCACTGCTGCGTTCCCAGGCCGAACCTCAATCGCTTGAACCCACCGTTCTTCATCAAGGTGAGTATCGACAACAACATTCTGGTAAGGCATCGTGCCCGTTGCTTTAATCTTGATCGGTTTCTCGAATTCATACACCGCATCGGGTTTGCCTATCAGCCACCCGTCAGTGAATTTCCTCGGGGCCGGAGTTTCTTGAGCATCTCCAGCGGGCATCTTATTGCTGATCCAGTCGAGAATCTGCTTTTTCTCTGATTCACACAAAGAGCGGTCGTTGATCCAAGGGGAGTGTGCAAGGCTAGGTTCCGGTGCCGCGAACCATGGGGGCATCACACCCCGGTCTATAACTTGTCGGATCATCGGCGCATGCGCCACCGCTTCTTGATAGGTTTCCAACGTGAACGGCCCGACACCTCCCTCGCGATGGCATTCGACGCAATGCCGCTGCAACAATCGAGAAATATGCCGGTGATAAGTGATCTCGCTAGGGTTCGCTGTGAGCGAACTTGGTTCCAGCAGACATCCGGGAGCTATCGTTGCAGATATGAGAACAGCCCGATCCCTAAGCGATGAAACGATGGCATCGCGAAGGTAGGGGTTGCGAGGAGCGTCAAGGGAATAACCAAAGCCATATTGGTCGTCGATGGCCCCGTGGTAGATTACCGTATGTGACCGATCAAGCAGAAAGATATCTGTTGTGCTAAGTGCCCCAAAATGATTTGCAAGTAGCGAGTCTTCGTCGATGGCATAGCTGACCGGTGAGCGAAAGCGTGCCGCTGCTTCCCTCATCTCGTCGGACTGATCCGTCGCAACGCAATTAACCAGAATGAATCGTACT
>CAIJIZ010000723.1 GCA_903820735.1 uncultured Pirellula sp. | reverse complement strand
TCTGGATCGGGTCATTTTGAAAGCCTCCTTTGGGCCTAGAATAACTCGATCAAATCAAAACTCCAAATTCAGCTGGGGCAAAACATGCTCTTGCACGTGCTCTTTCAAGGGTTCTGGTAAGAGCCCTCGTTTCTGCTCGGGTATCGACTTAGTCCCGGTACTTCTTTTCGAGTACGAGTACCATTTCATTGAGTACGAGTACGATTGCGATCTCGATTATGTGTGCGGGTACAAAAAGAGCCACGAGCCCGCATTCCTACCCCCCGTAATTCTTCACGAACCAACCTGTTAATGGTAGCTTTGTGTTTACAGCGTTGCAAGTTTACGAGACGGTGTTCCGTAGGCAATTGCCTACGGAACAGGTAGACCAATAAGCGATGTGCCTCTGGAGATTACTTCCCTATGATTGCGCTTTTTCTTCCGTAGGAACAAAAAGCGGGATCATCACAGTCAGTTACGGTGATCCGTTTCGGACTGGATTGCTTTCCGGGAAATCGAGTCGCACGACGAGCAGAACCTGCGTGTCAGTTCATCCCTAGACGCATCCCTGAGTGGTACTTCGCGATCGCCTACCGTTGCTTGACGCTCTTTGTCAGACACAAGCCGCGCTGAGCCATTTCAGATGGTTTTGCCATCTTCGGTGAGCGGGAGCGAGTGGACCGGGCCGTTATTCAGCGCTTAGCGGGACGGCTTGCGTAATGATACGGAAGCTTACTCTTTCGCAGCTTGCTTCGATATCTGATCTTGTTGCTGGCGAGCGTCGATTCGCTTTAACCTCTCGATGATCTCGATTTGCTCCTCGTGCGTGAACGCATTGCGGTCCTCGATAAGGTGCATCAAGATGTTCGCAATGATCATCGGTATGATCAGAAAGATCCAGAAGTGTCCCAAAGCGATTCCTACCGCTCGGCCGGCGGCTGATGCTGGCGACAAGTCCCCGTATCCAATCGTCAGCGCAGTTACCGACGCCCACCACAAGCCATCGAAGAATGACTTGTTCTCAGCCACCGCAAATAGAGAAGCGCCTAGAATCAAAGAAGCCAAGTAGATCAGTAAAATTAACCAGATACGATTGGCAACATAAAGTAGTATCGATTTCATCGATAATCCTCAACACAGAGATGGTTGGCAATTAGAACCAAATTGGGTTCAGTAGAAACGGGGTGAGTGGTCGCAATTGCTAATCGCGAATCTGCTGAGACATTTTTCGAGTTCGGGATTGTCTTACAAGTAGTTTTTTTGAGAATTTTTTGATTTACGCGCCTTGCCTCAGATGCAAATAAGCCCAGAGTACGCAAGGATATGGTTTCCAGAATATGGTGTCCAAGTAGTTTTCTACCGGCGAAAATCGGGTTTTGCGCAAGCGATATTACGCTAGAAGGATGACGCTCAGATGGGGCTTTTCGATAAAATACGCGGTGAGTTTGTCGATATCGTTGAATGGCTCGACGATACGCGAAATACTCTTGTTTGGCGTTTCCCTCGCTATCAAAACGAAATCAAGAATGGTGCGAAGCTAATCGTTAGACCCGGCCAAGTTGCCATCTTCGTCTCGGAAGGTTCGCTTGCGGATACCTTCCAACCGGGAACCTACGAGCTCACGACCCAAAACCTACCAATCTTATCGACTCTCAAAGGATGGAAATACGGGTTTAATAGCCCATTCAAATCCGAAGTTTACTTTGTGAGCACCCGTCCGGTAATCGATCTGAGGTGGGGGACTCCAAACCCCGTGATGCTACGCGACCCAGAGTTTGGACCTATTCGAGTTCGCGCTTTCGGTACCTACGTTCTAAAAGCGGTCGATCCTCATGCGCTGCTTAAGGAAATTGTGGGCACAAGTGCCGTGGTATCCACCGATGAGGTAACCGAGTTAGTTCGCTCGATTATCGCTGAATCGCTCAGCGACATGCTCGGTTCTTCCCAAATCGCTGCTTTGGACTTCGCATCCAATTATCGCAAGCTTGCAGGGCAGCTGCAAAAGAGTGTTCAAGAGCGAATCGACGACGAATACGGCCTGGAGCTTCCTCAGCTAATGATCGTCAACATCTCCCTTCCCGAGGAAGTCGAAAAGGCGCTCGATGTAGGGACCAAGATGAAAGTGATCGGGGATATGGGTCGCTTCCAACAGTACCAAATGGGGGAAGCGATGGCCACTGCTGCAGCCAATCCAGCCGGTGGCGGGGCCGCCGAAGGAATGGGACTCGGTATGGGCTTCGCAATGGCCAACCGAATGGCTACCACCGGTGCCCAAACCAATGCCCCAGCGCCAGCGATTTCCCTTCCAACATCGACTTGGCATATCGCCGTACAAGGTCAATCACTCGGGCCATTTTCCTCTCAGCAGATGGCAGATGCGATAGCAAAATCAGAAGTCCGAGGCGAAACGATAGTTTGGACCGCTGGAATGTCCAATTGGCAGCCAGCCCGCGAAGTTCCTCAATGGGCTAGCTACTTTCAGTCGCCGCCTCCTCCTCCACCAGCAGCACCGCCTCCCCCGCCGGCAGCGTAGTGATACCCCAGCTTATAATGGATTTAATTAGTGCATAGAATGGATGCGACAAAGATTGTTGCAGCGTTACCAACGAGAGGATGAGATCGCCCGTTAGATGAATCCTAAGTTGACCAATCTCACAGAGTCGGCTCCGTGCGGTACCGTCGGTTGCGAATGGGCGATCGACGCTTATGATTGCACGCCGCAACGACTCCGAGAAATGGAGACTCTGCAAGAACTATGCAACAGAATCATCCGCGAACTGCAACTTAACGTTGTAGGCGCTCCGATGTGGCATAAGTTTCCTGGCGAAGGTGGCGTCACGGGGCTGTTTCTGCTTAGCGAATCGCATCTGGCTTGCCATACTTATCCTGAGTTCGCGTTAGCTACATTCAACCTCTATTGTTGCCACTCGCTTCCTGAATGGCCTTGGGAGTCCGTGCTAGCCGAAGAAATCGGCGCGGCCCATTGCCGTGTTGTCTCCATGTCTCGTGGTGCTCGCAACGTGCCATCTGGTATTCAAGAAAGAGGACTGGAGTCGTCTCGATGAAATCACGCACAGCACAGTGCCCCGCATGCGGCGGCCCAGTCACATTTAAAGTCAGTACGTCGCTAGTTGCTGTCTGCGACTATTGCCATTCGGTTGTCGCGCGCGGAGATAAAAAACCCGAGGACTGTGGAAAGATTTCCGATATCGCGGAGCTCAACTCCCCAATCACCAGTGGCATGACGGGCTCCTATCAAAATAAAGCCTTTCACGTTACAGGTTGCGTCCAATATCAGCACCCTTCCGGCGCAGTGTGGAATGAATGGTATCTGTGTTTCCCTGGCGAGAAATGGGGCTGGTTAGCCGAAGCCCAAGGAAACCTCTATTTGATGTTTGAGCAGCGGCTCAAGTCCGGTTCAAGCCTTGCCAATTTTGATACGATCAAAATTGGACAATCATTCGCCGTACGCGAGGATTCGCTTTCGGTTACTGAGAAAGCCATCGCGCAAGTCGCCGGTGCGCAAGGTGAAATACCATGGGCCGTTCGACCCGGATTAGAACACCGCTACGCAGATCTGAAATCAACCCAAGGCTTGATCGGTACCCTGGATTTCGGCGAAACGGAATCCCGATTCTTTCTTGGTAAAAGAGTAAATCTGGAGTCGCTTGGACTCAGTGCGAATTCGAATTGGCAAGCACCCAAGGATATCGCCGTCAATGCCCTGCAAGTCAGTTGTCCGCATTGTGGTGGATCACTTCAATTATTCGCCCCAGACTCATCGCTGCGCGTGACTTGCCCAAGTTGCAATTCCCTGCTCGAGACACGTCAAGGTAATTTGGCTTATCTGGAGACGCTCGGTGGGCGCAAAGTCAATCCAGTTCTACCGCTCGGTTCCAAAGGGCAACTTCTCGGCAAGGAATACGTTGTCGTTGGATTCATGCAGCGGTTTGTTCTTCACAACGGAACCTCTTTTCCTTGGTCAGAGTACTTGCTCTATAACCCCGAAGTACATTTTCGTTGGCTCGTCAAAACACGCGATGGCCATTGGTCGTTCGTCGAACAGATCGATTACCCAGCGAACCCAGATATGGGTGATCTGGTATTTCACGAAACGAAGCAATTTCGAAAGTATTCCCAGGGTGATGCGACGGTCAGCTACGTCGTCGGGGAATTCCCCTGGAAAGTTCACATCGGCCAGCGAAACAAGATCTCCGACTACATCGCTCCACCCTCAATGCTTTCCTTCGAGAAGGCGTTAACCGACGGACAGCAGGAGGGTGAAGAAGTAAATCAAGAAGTAACCGTATCGAAGGGTACTTATGTCAGTATCGAAGAGATCGAAAAAGGATTCGCATTAGATGACCTTCGCCGCCCTTTGGGGGTCGGCTCCATTCAACCATCCCCGAAGATCGGAATGAATTACCTATGGGCAACGGTCGGGTTTTTCCTCTTTATGGCGATCACTTTTCAGGTGATGAAATGGATGCATCCAAGGAATCCACCCAATAGTTCTATGTTGTGGACTGGGTTCTCCCTCATTGCGATCCTTCCGGCTTTGGTTCTTGTGTACAAATACTCGTTCGAAGTTAAACGGTGGCATAACAGTGAATACAACCCTTATTCCCGCGAGTAATTCGAGCAGGGATTTCTAGGGGGCGTTTCAGGAGGCAATGAGTGGATATCCTATTTAAAAGTTATCTGGCAGCCGGGATTCTCATCTGCGGATGGTACTCAACCGCTGCATATAACGGCTGGGAAATGGTGAGTTCGAGTCGGTCGTCGACGAGCAGTAGCTCCTATTTCTCTGGAAGAAGCTCAACGTCGAACCGTTCGAGTGGCGGTTTTTGGGGAAGCTTCTCCTCGGGACGATCCAGCGGTGGTTCCTGGGGTGGTGGCAAGTGAAGTTCGATAAGTAAATTGACAATAGGAGTTTTATAGTGATGGGAAGTCAAATGGTGTTCGCGCAAGTAGAAGCAGGAATGAATACAACCAGCGCAGGTTGGCTGATGTTTCATTTAGCAGCCGCAGGTGTTTTCTCGGTCGTCGGAATTGTGGTTCTGTTCCTAGCGATTTTTTTGATGGAAAAGCTCACTCGGTTTTCGATCACCAAGGAGATTGTCGACGAGCATAACACGGCACTGGCAATTATTGTGGGCGCGATTGTCATCGGTATTTCGATCATCATCGCTGCGTCGATCTCCGGCTAATTGCTTCTATGCTTAATCGAGTCCCGTTATTCCTTCTGTATCTAAATGTTCTGGTTATCGCGATTTGTGGTCTTATCTACGAATTGCTTGCCGGGACGTTGGCTAGCTACGTCTTGGGGGATTCCGTAACACAATTTTCGCTCGTAATCGGCACCTACCTTTCAGCGATGGGAGTAGGGGCTTGGTTATCGCGCTACATCGAGCAGCAATTAGCTCGCGCCTTTATCGAGATAGAGCTCGCACTAGCTTTTCTTGGAGGAATCTCGGCGCCCCTGCTGTTTGTTGTGTTTCCATGGGTCGATTGGTTTCGCCCATTGTTGCTCGGGACCGTATTTTCAGTTGGGGTTTTTGTCGGTTTAGAGTTGCCGCTTCTGATGCGGATATTGAAAGAACACCTCGACTTCAGCGACCTTGTTTCGCGCGTGTTGGCTTTCGATTATGTTGGTGCGCTGATCGCTTCTATCTTGTTCCCTCTCGTCTTTATTCCCTATCTCGGTTTGGTTCGAACCTCATTGATCTTCGGTATCCTCAATGCCTGCGTGGGGCTGTGGAGCACGTTTCTACTGCGGCCGTTGCTCAGTCAGAAACATGTTCCTGGACTTCGATGGCGTTCTCTGATCGTGATTGGGATTTTGATTCTTGGGTTATTTCGAGCAGACCAACTGACTCTCATAGCAGAGGAATCTACGCTCGGTGGGAAGGTAATCCACACGATGCGGTCTCCTTATCAAAGGATCGCGATCACTCGAAAAAAAGGGGGCTTTCAGCTTTTCATCAACGGAAATCTTCAGTTCAATTCTGTTGATGAATACCGCTACCATGAAGCTTTAGTCCATCCCGCGATGGTCGGGCTACGAGTGCCTAAACGAGTTCTGGTGATGGGAGGAGGAGACGGATTGGCGGTTCGTGAAATCCTAAAGTACCCAAGTGTTCAAGAGGTGTTGTTGGTCGATTTGGATCCTGCAATGACCGAACTATCTAAATCGTTCCCGCCGTTGGTAGAACTCAATCGCTCCGCGTTACTCGATCCTCGGGTTTCGATCGTCAATCAAGATGCGTTTCTCTGGATCAATCATGCAGTTGAACCCTTCGATTGCGTGGTCATTGATTTCCCAGATCCAAGTAGCTTCTCGATTGGAAAGTTATATACGAGTCATTTCTTTCGGAAACTCAAAGCCAAGCTTCACGAGGATTCATTGGTTAGTATTCAGTCTACTTCTCCATTGGTTGCTCCCAAATCATACTGGTGTGTGATACGAACACTGGAATCCGCGGGCTTTAGTGTCCGCCCGTATCATGCAACGGTCCCCTCGTTTGGTATTTGGGGCTACGCCCTAGCAAGCTTGTCAAAAACCGATGTCGATAGGTTCATTCTCCCCATCGCTGCAAGCGATTTGCGTTTTCTGAACGATGAAAGCCTAAGGGATCTCTTTGTTTTCCCTCAGGATATTCAAGAATTGACCCCTGAAATCAATCGTTTGGACAATCAAGCGCTAGTGCGGTACTACGACGAGGAATGGCATGGCTTCGATTAACCGCCGTGACTTGATTAGCGCCTTGCTAGGGGCCGCCGCACTACGAGTCACCGGTTGCTCGACGGGGGATCCCGCCACGCAGAGGTTGAAAATCGAGGGCGAACTCTTTTCGCCGGATTTCGAAACCGGACATCGATTCAGAGCGTCAACGGCGTTCCGTAAATCGAGCGTCGCTGGGCAGGCGAGCCGCGCTGCAGAGCCGATTGGGGCAATCGACGAGTGGAAAGAAATACCAGTCGTAATCGTCGGTGGAGGAATCGCGGGGCTCTCTGCCGCGTGGCATTTAAAGCGATCAGGATTTGAGCAATTTCAACTTCTAGAGCTTGAAGATCATCTCGGGGGTACTTCGCGCAGCGGCGAGAATCACGGGTTCCAATTTCCTTGGGGGGCTCACTACATTACCACCCCAATGCCTGAAAACACACATCTCATAGCACTGCTGCAAGAGATGGGGGTTGTTGAAGGTTTAACTAGCGACGGTAAGCCAGTTGTCGCGGAGGAGTATTTGTGCCGCGAGCCAGAGGAACGCGTTTTTGCGGACGATCATTGGCAAGAAGGATTGTTTCCCGTCGCGGGATCTACGCAAGAGGATCTCGACCAACTCGCTGGTTTTCACCAACGCATGCTTGAGTATTCTTTGATGCGCGATGAACAGGGAAAAAGGTTCTTTGCACTTCCCATTGCCTTGAGCTCCGAGGATACACAATCCAGAAAGCTCGATCAAATATCGATGCTTCAATGGATGGAGCAACAGGGCTGGACTTCATCGAAACTGCGTTGGTATGTGGATTATGCTTGCAGAGATGATTACGGTTTGACGATCGATCGCACGAGTGCTTGGGCCGGAATCCTGTACTACGCGTCGCGACTTCAGAATGGTGTCCAAGCTTCCCAAGATGTGATTACTTGGCCATCAGGAAATGGCCATATCGTCAAACATCTTCAAGCATCGTTGAAAGAGAAATTGCAACCCGGGATGATGGTTGCCAGGATCTCCCCGACGGAGCAATCGGAACGCCCCGCTTCATGCGAGCTGGTCGTTTATGACAAAGTACAAAAGCGATTTTTGGGGTATCGATGCAATCGTGTAATCTTTGCTGCACCGCAGTTCGTCGCGAAACATGTGATCGAAGGTTTTAGACCTGAGCGATCAACCGCTGCGCAGGACCTACCGTTCCAGTACGGTTGGTGGCTTGTTGCCAACGTGCATCTCTCTTCGCGACCGAGCGATCCGGGGTTCCCGATGAGCTGGGATAACATTATTTTCGAAAGCAAATCTCTGGGGTATGTGGTTGCGACCCATCAGTTAGGAATCGATCACGGTCCTACCGTTTTGACTTGGTACTACCCATTCGCTGACGCCAATCCATCTTTCACGCGTGAGCAACTCCTGTCGGTCCCTTGGTCGGACTGGGTAGAGATGGTGCTCAGCGATCTGGAGATTGCGCATCGAGATATCCGATCGTTGGTCACTCGGGTCGATGTGATGCGCTGGGGCCATGCGATGGTTCAGCCCTATACGAACTTTCTGTGGAGTGAAACGAAACGGTTGGCTGCGATGCCCGATCGCAATATCCATTTTGCAAATACGGACTTGAGCGGCATCGCACTGTTGGAAGAAGCGGTGCATCATGGGGTGCGAGCAGCCAATGAAGTGCTTGACAGTTTTCACGATCACAAGACAGCTGGGTAACTAGCGGCATAAGGATTACAGTTATCCTATAACACCAATATGAACCCCATTACCAGGATGGAACCGAATCGAAATCGTGCTGACCACTATTCTTCTCGAATGGTCTAGCTATCTACCAGTTAGCATGTTACAGCATGTTTCTACATAGTAGATAATGCCGGCGAATATCCAGAGCATTACTGTTGATAAAAGGAAGAAGGTGTCATTACAGCCCGCATTGACGTCCCTCGATGCTTTCGACTTCCTACTTCGTTGGGGTGTTAGCAACCAAGCCAACAACATCCCTGCAAGGACCAGGATCACTGCCAAGGAAGTAAATTGGTGAGCCAGGATAAAATCCCGAATTAGCCCGAGTGTTTTTCTGTTCATCTTTGGGAATGAGGGGTCTGCCTGGATTACGCTTAGGACCGCAAGGATTAATCCCAAGACGCAGACGCAAGCCAGAACGATTATCCCGATTCTTATTTCCCGCTGATCGCGGTTGGCTTGGTTGTTGACAAGATGGCGATCGGTTTGGTCATTGAGCAAGTTCGTATGGGGGCGATCGCAACCACAATTCGGGCAACACTTCCAAGAGGAAATTAGTTGATATCCGCATTCATTGCAGAGGTCGTCGGTGCTCATGATAACTCCTTTCGCGCTTCCTCTCGTGCTTCATCCCTCAACTCGGTGATCCATTGAATAGCTAGTCCGATTCCGAAGAGCAACACGGTCCATTGGAAAATCGTAAGTCCAACGGCGAAAACAGGTTCTGGTCGAATGCTTTCCGTGATGAATCGGTAGATGCAGTACGAAATTAGATAGAATTGTAAGCGATGTGTGGGCATCTTTCTCGATAATGTCAAATGCCAGAGGAGCATCGCCATCGATGCATGAAACAAGACCTCGTATAACTGTGTGGGATGCATCGGCCCGAGTCCGTGGAAGTCTACACCCCAAGGTAAATTCGTCGCTATCCCATGGCAGCAACCGTTGAAGAAACAACCCAGCCGTCCGATGGCTAATGCGACCGCCAAAGGAAGTGCAAAGCTATCGCCTGTTTTAAAGGTTATGCCGATCAAACGCTTGGTGAACTCGACGCACAAGTATGCACCGACCAACCCAGCAGTGACCGTTTTTCCATCCGCCGCCCATGCCAGAACGCCGTGTGGCTTCCCGATCGATGCGAGTACGAAAGGGATCTTGGCACAAATCATCCCCCCTACGAACGCTGCTGTGGCCAAGAGAACTTGCTGGCGAAGGTCCAGTCGCGAAATTGGTGAACTTTCGCGTGGCAACAAACGTCGTACAACGATAAACGCGACAAACGCCAGTGCCATAAACACGGAATAAAACAAACGTTCTGGTTCGATGGAATCTATCATCGCAACGAGCGAAAGCAAGTTTCAATCATGAAGATGATTGTGGCAATCCACCATAAAAGGAAAAAGATGGTCGCCAGAAATAGAACCGAAAAGCTGGCCAAACAACCACTTGCAACTTGCTTTTCCGCACCTGAACCACTTGCGCTGAGGTACAGCAGACATACCAATGAGATCAAAATCGCAATGGCTCCAACCTCGAAATTTCGAGTAATCAAGATCCAGCCAACACCGAAGGCCCCTAGTATTGCCAAGAATAAAATCCAATACGCTTCGTACTTCAGATCCCGATTGGCTTGCTGATAGACAATCTTCCTATCTCTTTGGTTTTGCTCAGAGGGTTTGGCATCTATCGGTTCGAGTGTGGTAAAAGCTTGGTCATTAACCGAATGACCGCAAGCCGGACAGTGCTTCCATGAGGAATCAATTGCCCCCTTTCCGCAGTTCTCGCATGACGGTTTGTTACTCATGATGGGGTGTCTCCATGAGCAGCAAGATCCCCGAATCGTCGAGCTTGACGAACAGTTTGTCCAGCAAGTAATCCTGCGGTAAGTATTGATAACGCCACGACTGCCAGATCCGACGTGCGAATTTGCAGTGATGGTTCACTCCAATATCTCTCCGCCCCAATGTGCCCAAGATAGTAATATGCGAGAGTAGCCAAATAGGTCAGTAAGGTAAAACCGGTTGCGAAATAAATGAGACTGAGCGTCTGCCGAAGCGAAGCTGCCATAATCGGCAATAGGTAGATGATATTCCATACACCGAGATATCCTTCAGTGATTTTGATTGTTGCAGCAATCATGAGAATATCAAAAGCGGTTGCGAGGTATTTCAGATACGAGGGGGATTTTTGTTGAATCCCAATCGCATAGACTAAAATGACCAATAACCCCCAGGTTAGAACTAGCAAGGTTGCTCTCAAGTGATAACTCGCGTCAAACGACTCGGACCGGTTGAGCATTAAATGAAGTAAATGCTGGCCATAGAATAAGGCGATTGCGACGAGTCGAATGTAATTGACTCGTATCTCACCAGCCCATGACTCCCACTCGATTTCCTTCGTCAGAATCGGTTCCCCTACGGCGGCCATGCTTTTATCCTTTGAACTGATATAAATGCGATGTGCCAAAAATTTTAAAGCAAGTTACAACGTGGTTGTAGCGGGATCTTGGTTTGAGCATCGATTTTATATCCGAATTCGATCCGGGATGTTCGATGCCGCGTTCGAATCCCGCACCTTAAGGTCTGTGTAAATCACGCGGTATTTGTTGGATTCAATGGGCGTCTACCAAAAGAACGAGCGGCCTTGATCTCCGAATTGAGCGTCGGCGTTAGCATAGTGCACGTCAGAGGTATGGAGATGTTGACTCTTGCTTCAAAAACAGTGTAACCGTCCGGCAGCCTCAAACTAAATCCGCAAACTGTCCGGAAGTGGAGCTTCGATCAAAATCGAATCGCCGTTGATGGGATGCTCGAATCGCATCCGATGTGCATGCAAGCTGTACCCTGCATCTCCTGGTAATCCTGGGGTTTCAACGAGTCCTCCCCACGGACCATACACCGGGTCTCCAACGAGTGGATGGCCTATGGATGCTAGGTGGATTCGGATCTGGTGTGGTCGGCCTGTCAAAATCTGCACGGAACACACTGTGGCTGTCTCTCGCTTCTGCAATACCGTTGCTATGCTTCGTGAAGCTTTTCCAGCCAATGATGCTCCATGAATTTCTCCGAGGCGCGGATGTGGGATCAATCCAATGGGGGTGCGAATACAAACCGACTCGAAATCAGCAATACCCTGAGCGAGCGTACGGTACTCTTTTTGAACCGCTCCCCAATGCTTGGACATCACTGCCAAGATCTTGCGATCCAATGCGAACAATACGATCCCGGATGTGGCGCGACCAAGCCGATGAAGAGGGATGGCTGTTGGATACGCAAGTTGCACTTGGGTAAGCAACGTGTTTTGATAAAACCCTGCACCAGGAAGTGTCGGTAGGCCGCTCGGCTTATCAACCGCTAAAAGGATTTCATCGCGATAGAGAATTTGATAGTCCGTTGGTACCAACTCCTCCATCCAACCGGGCCGGTCCCAGACCAAAATTCCGCCTGGCCTAAGCCGCTCATTCCCGGTCGCGATCGCTTCATCGACTCGAATCTCTTGTGCCTGAATTCTCTCAAGCCATTGGGCTCGCGTCGAATGAGTAAAGGTTTCGACCAAGTACGTAACAGTGGTGTGCCCGGTTGCCGTGGGCCCAAGAACATGTCGGAAGCTGTAACCTGAATTTGCACCAGTCACATTGATTCGATCTGCCTTATTTGCACTTCGGTATAGCGGCTAAAATAATCTCACATACTCAAGCCACACCGAAGGACGCCGTGGAAACTGCCTGCAGTTACTTTGCCGGATTCTCGAACCAGTAAAGCCCTGATTTACCCGGTGCTACGATATCGACGTCGCCATCGGCATCCATATCGTGCAAAGCCATTTGCAAACCCGTTCCAGCAGAGCCTGGACGAAAATCCTTAAGGGCATCCCGTTGTTCAGGGTTAATGGGGGCGGCTGGGGCAGGATCGCCCTTGTAGACCGTGGATCTCCGCCATTGAGACTTCGATCGGTCAAAATGAAATATGTACAAGCAAGGTTCAGCGGTTGCTCCTGGTTCGCTCGCATGCGCATAGATTCGCTTGCCGGTCACAAAATCCTTCAGTCCATCACCATCGAAATCGGCAAGCTGAAGCACGTGCACTTGGGAGAAACTCGTATCGATATGCTTCTTGGTCCAAATCCTATTACCAGCTTGGTCGGTGGACTGAACGAGCCAATGCAATCCAAAGTCATGCCCCATCCCCCAAGCGATGTCGGTATCACCATCTCCATCAAAATCATGACCGATGATTTCAATGCTGGCCGTTCCAAGCTGAAACTCTGAATGAAGTCTCCAGTCAGCTTCACGATCCGTTGGCTGTTCGTACCAACCATTCGGAGTGATCAAATCTATCCTACCGTCGCGATTGATATCGCCGTGTCCAACGCCATGACCAGCCCCCTTTGGGTCGAGTTTGCGTGTTTTCCATTCGACCTTAGGAGCCTTAGCGATCAACTCATAAAGCAGAACTTGGCCTCCAACGTTTGGGACCAGCACCGGTGTTTTATCACCATACAGATCAAGCAAATAGCTCGTCTCCATCGACCCCGGAACATCAATGGTGTGCTCCATCCAAGACTTGGTTGGATCCGTCGGGTTTTCAACCCAAGCGATTCTGCGACTGAAGTAAGCGCAGGTTACAATGTCTATTCTCCCATCACCGTTGACGTCCAGTGGGGCATCGGCAAAATCCTCATGGTATTGAGGATTCGTTCCAGGCGGAACATCTCTTACCTTGTATTGGGTCCAATCCGGAGCGGCATACCATGAGTCGCCGCTGAAGACATCCAGCTTTCCATCGCCATTGAAATCGGCCACACCTACAGCTTCGTAGGGTGAGCGATCATTGATCACATGCTTTTTCCAGGCTGCTGCATCATTGACCAGCAATTCTTCCGCGTTCGATTTCGGATACCCGATAGAGCATAGAGCAATGCTCAATACGCAAATATCGTGGCACCTCCGAGCAAACAAACATCGGGAAATCAATCGCAGTTGATCGAAAGCGTTTTGCAAAATAGGACTCCAAGTAGGGGGGGAATCGAGGGGAGGGGATAAGTGGAAGAAGTTGAATCAAGGATGGGCGTAGGGCTGCTGGGTGCATTCTACGTCAATCGGGCATTGTACCGGTTTCCAGGCGTTGAATGCAATTCTCCAGATGCATCTGCTTTGCTTGGGATGGAATCCGCAACCCAATTGTTGCTTTCCTGCTTCGGTTAGTCGTCTGGACTGCGAAGTTTATCGAACTTAGCTTGATTGGCCTTATGCGGATCGGCTTTTGGCAGTTTGGCTTTAGGCGGTTTGTATCCAAGTAGCCAGTCGATGAACATTGGCAGAAACAAAATGGGTGATTGAATCAAGAAGACAAGTAAAAACACGACAGCGGCGATTTCTGGATTCGCAGATATCGCTTCGTAATCGCGAATGAACGGTAGGATCGCTCTTGTGATTAGTGCTGCAATCAAGATGCACTTTAACAGTTGCCAAAGCGAGAACTGTCTTGGGTTTTTGGCCATCCATCGCTCCTCAAACGACCGCTTTTATCGATTGAAGAATCCTATCCCTCGGTGATGTTGAGAGCAATACACGGGTGAAGTGTATCCGCAATATTCTGGATTCTGGCTAACAAGGATTGAGAAGGCTCGGCGGATGTTTCATCTGCTTAGAGTCGGCGTAATTCTCGACCTGAACTTTGCAGCTAAAGTATGTGCCTTTACCACTTCACGATTCCTCGGGTTACTTTGTATCCTCCGACAATGGTTGACCCGCTATAGTCTTTTGCCAATCGCATCAGTGACTTGTGAAATCCGCAATTTGGGAATGCTGCTTCTACTTTTGCAATCGTCGAACGACTGAGCCCCTTGCGAACCCACCCTTGAGTTGCATCGATCCAATCGGCCTTGCGACAAGCCTCGATCAACTCTTGATGAATCCCTTGATATCGAAATATTTTGTGGTGCCAGTGAATTGCCCCTCGCAACGCTTCAGGATCTAGTCCCCAACCGAACGCTTCGTTATCTCTTAGTGCGATCGCTTCTGACGGCTCAAGGTAGGCTAGAGCTTGATCGGTCCAAAGCCCAATGTCGTGGTAGACGAATGCCGTTTCAACCAATGGTTCATGCTTTTGCGACTGCTCGAGGAAATGCATCGCGTAGGTAATCGTTCGATACACGTGATTTCGGTAGCCATCGTAGTCCTTACCAATGATCGATCGATAAGGCGCGAACAAGTTTTCGACAAGGGGGCGATGAGTTTTGATCACTATGTCAGTCATCGAGGATCTACCTGATTTCTTTGCGATGAAGTTCTTTGAACCGTGGGAACCGATGGGCGTATTCTCCGGAACCCAAGGGTTATGGCAAGACAACGCTTGAGGATATGTGTATTTTCCCCTGATGCAATGGACGGGAAAACAAAGTCTCGCAGATATCAGGAGAGGCTTGATGGACATGTCGCATGCGGAGCGTAATAATCAGGAGTCAAATTCTCCGAAGGAGCGACTTGCTCGTGTTC
Organism: uncultured Pirellula sp.; assembly: GCA_903820735.1. Lineage (GTDB taxonomy): Bacteria > Planctomycetota > Planctomycetia > Pirellulales > Pirellulaceae > JBKCUI01. The sequence continues at coordinate 8,248 of CAIJIZ010000723.1, read as the reverse complement.
CAAAAGGGAAGAACAACACCATCTTTCCAGCGAACTTGAATCTGTTCATCGTTGCTGCGAAAGAGTTCGTCGTAGGATTTGTACCATGACGATTCGATAGATCAGGACTGGCAACCCCCATGTTGAAGGTGCGATTCCAGACGGGCAACTTGAAGAGGCGACTTGATGTTAGATGTGTTTCGATTGATACCGGCGCTGCAAATCATTTTCTCGAGCAAGATCGAATTCTGTGAATCGAGTTTTGAGGATTTGACGCAGGAGCAGCAGGAGGCGTTTGAGCGACAAGGGTTGGCAACCGGTGAAAAGTTTTACAGGATTGTTGTATTCGAGCCCGAGGCGATCGAGCGAACCGAAGAAAAAGTGACTTGGGAGTTAACTATAGTTTCGCAATCGGAGAAGCAGTTGCTTTTAGATGGGGTTGCATTCGTGCATCGCGAATCGTCCCCATTGAATCCAAGCAACCCGAGTTTTGAAGACCGACTAGAATATCTTAGACCAAGATTACCATCGCCGGTGACCACACAAACACCGGACGCTCGTTAGCACTCTACAAGTTGTGGTCACGACAAGAATTTATCATTGGCCAACGGCCGCAGGCCGGCGCCAATTCCGAAGGGTGTCGCGTTGAATTCAAACCAGCATTACACGACTGGCGTGACGCGACTCCCCATCTGATTTCAACCGGAAACCCTCGGGAGGTTTAGTGCCTTGTTTGCTACGGTAGGAACTCGTTTTCTTTCCCTTCTTGTCGTTTCATTCCGCCGTTCTTCTCATCAAGGATTCGGGGCTTCGATGACCTCGCCGCCGTTGATGCTCAAAAGCTTCTTCAGTGTGTCAAAAGTCAACGATTTGGGAATGGTTCGCACGGAACCGTCGGCATATCCAAATGGCACGGCATCGCGTTGCTTATAGATTCTCTCCAGTGATACCTTATCTGTGACTTGATAGTCTTCTGGTTTGGTCCACTCAATCGCATCTGCAACGTCGACTTCCACCATCCAAATCGTACCGCTCGTACCATCGGTGATATCGGGAAACTTCACTGGTTTTCCTGGCCGACCAAAGGTGCTGTCGGGGGTTAGCAAGGTTTGGTAGGTTGTTTTTCCAACCTCAGGGCCAGGCGTGACAAAAACCTGAGGAATCTTGTCGATGAGTGTTCGATTGTGTGGACTATCCCATGGTTCATCGAGATGAAATTGATCGTAGAGCGCCTGCTGTTCTATAAAAGGCAGAATCAGCACTCGCCAGCTTAAAAGCTTCTTTCCGTCTTTAGACGTTAGACTCTGTGGGGGAAATGTGTCAAAAGCGGAGTAGAAGTTGTGCAGCGCTAAGGCTAGCTGCTTCATGTTGTTCATGCTCTGCATCGCCTTGGCTTGCTCGCGCGCTATTCGAATGCCACCGGTGGCTTGTAGCACTTGCCCGATCTGCGACAAACCTTCTAGATCCCATCGCACGGCAGTTTCTTCCGCTCTAGGTTGATATTGCTTCGGTAAACTCGCGTCAAATTTCGCGCTATCCATCATCATCTGATAAAACTGCTTAGCGACGTTAGCGGTTTCGAACTCGATCTCCGCATGCAACGTCTTTCGCGGTTCGCCAAACGTTACTTGCAAGCTGTCGAAGCCGGTCAGCATCGGCAAATACTGCTTGGCCTCATCGGGATTGGGGTTGTTGAGCAGAAAAACGCTAAGCATTTCACGCGACTGCTTGGGAATACTCAAGATCATGCCATGATCGCTCGTGCTCTCCCTGAGTTTCGAAAGAAGTTTTGAATCGGCTTTAGCAGATTTGTCTTCCGCAAGGGCGGAAATTCGCTCCGCTGGCCCGATAAGAACAGCCTCACCTGAAATCACTTTGGCTACGCCATCCTTCGTGGGGAATTCGTCGTCGAGGTAAGCTTTCGTCACACTCGGATTCTTCGAAGCAATCGAAATCAGCGGCCTACCCTGTATAAGAGATGCGAACTCGCCTACGACTACGACTTCGGTCGCTTGCGACTCCCTCAACTTCGTTCGAAATTCTACGATGGACTTCCATTGCATGTCGTCGGTCGGCAAACCCGCCAATTTAAAAAGCTCCTCCAAAGCCTTCACATCGCTCGTCTCTAGGTTTAGCCAAGCTACACCGATCGACGAACCGGTGAGGAGTTTCTCAGCACGAGCCGGTCCGGTCTGGCCATGGGCTCGCATCGCATTTGTACTACCAATAATCCAGCCAAAGGCCAGAAGCCCGCCGATCACCCAATGTCGAAAACGCATCCTGTTGTTCCTATTCATGTCTCTTAAGAATGTAGTTTTGTGATTTCTTGCTTCCAAGCAGAAGCTTCCCGTATGAAGACTTCCCGTATGAAGACTTCCCGTATCGAGCATCAGTCCCGAGATCGTCCTCTACTGCCGTACCGCTGGAAACTCGAGCTTGATTTCTGCCAAGCTTGCAAATCGTTGCGGTACCTTTGATGACAAAGTCACGAGCTGACGATCCCCTTTAGCTTCTACCCGATATGCGAATGGTTGCCACGAAAATGGATCAACCCCTACTGGCGTATCGCTCAGTTCCGACAGTGATTCAGGCAGTCGACCACTGTGGGCGGCTGCGTAAACGCGGAGGGCTTCTACTGCAATCAATCGCTGTCGCATCATCTCGATGCGTACAAGTGCTTCGTGAACGTTTTGTGTCGCTGGGAAGATAAGGCCACCGATCAAACCGGCCGCTGTTCCGCTTCGCGCAGAAGCCCACCGTTCTCGATCTAGTTGGACTTTCCCTCGCAAAGCATCTCCTTCGGGGCCGCGTACTTTGATCCCTTTCATAAGTTCATCGCTATGCATTTTTAGCTCACGCCCAGCGTCGACCAAGGCTGCTTGCAAGGGTGTTAATTTTTCAAGTTTGGCCGGATCATAATCGCTTTGCTTTAATCGCGTTTTGGCATCTTCGCCAGAAAGTGTCAGCATTAAGCCGATGCTTTCTGCTCCGCCGTAGGATGTTGAGTTATTGTTCATTAGCGATCGAAGGTCGCCAATGGATCGGTTCAAGCGTTGCATGAGCTCCGTATCCGAAAGGGTTGTTGCTTCGGATTCATTAAGCATTGGGAACATGAGAAAGACCATCCCTAATTCGCTTTCTACTGCGTCGTGCAATGGTACGAGCGGAGTGGGGAGCGTTTGTAAAGCCCAGTAGAAATTTGGACACTCGGGGGATCGAATGGCGTATTCGACCGCCGAAAGCATCACGCTTTCGATGGCGACACCGACCAATCCTTGGATGATCGATTCACCTTGCCCCACGAAGGCGGCTAGTCGGAATCCCGTTCGAATCGATTCGGTCGCTCCAGCGTAATCACGCTTGGCAACCTGTACCGCAATCTTCAGTTGCAACAACCTAGCGAGAGTCCGCGCTTGTTGAACATCTTCCAAACGGAAGTTCCAAATGTCCTTTCCTCGAAGATCGCGTAATCGTAGATCCCATGAGTTGTTTTCCGATTGGGCCATAGCTTCGAGTTCAACAAACACAGATTCAAACCGCTCGACACATTCTCGTGCTGCTTCGAGGGGAATTTCTTCCATCTCAAGCCCGAGCAGCTGATTGATCTCGTCGTTTTTTTCCTTGGGAAGGCCTTGTGATACGAAGGATCGCTGCAGTATTGCGCGGTAGAAGTGAGTCTGTGCTGTACCTGGACGCATATCCAAGCGAGAGGGCCAAAATCGGTATTTAAAAGCAGGGGTTGGCTGCGGACTGAGCGAACATAGCCTATCTCGCGGATCGGCTACAGATATGCCATTGGAATCGCTTTTCGTAGTTGTAGATTCAGGCATCGACTTCGGACGCTGCGAAGGCTTTGTTTGCAGCCATTCAAGGGTAGCGGAAGATCCAATGCTACCTTTTGCATTGTCAGCATTCGATTCTTGCGACCAGCAAACAGTTGAGAATGCTATTGCCATTGCCAACCCGCCTCCGTAAGCAGACCAACGCAAAGCTGCTGAACAATACGCCAAAGATCGATGTCTAGAAAATAACTTCATGGTTTTTGTTGCCGTTGTCTCAAGGGGCAGAGATTAATGGATGGAGTGGATAATAAAATTGGATCCGCGACGTCCTGGGAACGCGGCGTTGAACTTCGTAGCGTATTTTGGTGAAATTGAAAGTGACGAGTCGCTCAGCGAAGTCATGATGGGGCAGGGGAGCAAGCCATCGAGGTTATAGTTCGAGACTATCGAGGTTCCCTCGACCGATTTCCCACACTGAGTTGTAAGGGCGCAACGTGGATCGCGTTGATGGCGATGCATTCGGCTTTTCGAATCGATTGGATTGAGCACTTATCGAATAGCCTCGTTCTTCTAGACGTCGCCGATCCCACTGTTGTTTCGAGACGACACTCAAAGTATTGCGAATCATGTCGATTCCGAATTCCTCGGTCTCGAGGGAGTAAATGGGTCTTGGTGAAGTACTTTTCGACGTCGAGATTGAGCTTTTGATTTCCATCGTTGAGTCCAGCCCGGACTTGGTTAGCGAGGTTGAAGGAGCAAGGAGCACCGAAGGTTCGGTTGAGAGCTTGGATTCCAGCCTTCCGGTGGCTATCCAGCTTGAGATAGCAATCCAAGCGATGGTTGCGGCGATTGCACCGAAGCCGGCTCCTGAGCTGAAGACAGCCCACATTGGATAATGCCCTGTTGCACCGGAAGGAGATGAAGCTGGTGAACAAATTGGTTGCGATTCGATGCGTTCGAACACCCGCTCTAGCGAAACCGTTGTCGGCGCTGGTTGGATTCTACCCAGTTGGTTTTTCCAATCATCCAAATCGGAGAACGAGTTTTCAGGATTTTCAGGATCGTGTGTCATCGAAGTGATTCTGCTTGTGTAGTGGAGGTCGTATAGTGGCTTGAATCGCCTATTTCCATTTTCAATCGCTGCATCGCTGCCGTGTAGCGTCGATGGACTTGAGTTAAAGGTAATTCGACCATGTCAGCGATCTGTCGAAATGTCAGCCCCGTCCATATGTGGGATACTAGGATCTCGCGATCATCGACGTCCAAGCGTTCCAGGGCTTGCTGCAATGCCAAGTGATCGATAGGTTCGCATCGATCGGCATCGACCGAAGCGAACCAGTGTTGTTGGTTTTGCAATGCGATGATTTCGCGTCGTTGTCGCCGGCTTTCCGAGCGCCAATGCGAGATCGCTTCATAGCGAACTACTTGGCTGAGCCAAGCAATCGGTTCGCGGGGAAGCTCCTCGAGTTTGGCAAGTTTAACGTACGCTTCCTGCACGCAGTCCTCGGCTGCATTGCAGCGAGTGCGAGCCAGAAGCGTTAAGGCCGAAGCGTGGGCATGCCATAGCTTGGTGATCTCTTCATGCCTGATAGCCATAGTGATTCGCTCGCCTGGATCATCCCTGCCGCTTTGGTGTCTCTGCTGAAATGCCGTCACAGAAGATTCGGCTGTTTCAAAAAAACGTCCGAATTGGAAGAAGACCATCCGGTAAAAAGTTGCGGCCCCCTCTTCGCTGAGCCAGCAGGTACTAGTAGGGAGCCTAATGGCGGTGTGGGAAGTATGGTCGAATGGCCCTTTCTCGCCCCTAATGAATATTTTCGCTCGTATTCGCGACCTCGCGACCACATGCTAGGAGGAAATCGCTAAATTTGCGTCAACAAGTGGTTACGTAGGTAGAGGGGGCGGAAGTCGGGTTCCGCAACGCTTCAGGCAGTAACCGTAGGCATGTTTAAGCCGAAAGGTGCCCGCAACTTGCCTTGGAGACGGATTTCCTGTTGACTTTGGGGCTCAGTAGTGCAATAAATGAAGGGTCTGATTTGCAGTTGATGCAGCGATTTCTTGAGATGAATCCGAATCCCATCTATGGTGGCTTCTGTTCTTGTTGGGATTCGATTAGCTGTTGGTTGGAGTAGAAGAGGCATCGCGGTTTTTATCGGGACGGTGGTTTCGGTCGGCGATGTTTCGATTTGTTTTTCTGATTTGCTCGCATTATCGCACGGACGTGGGTTCTCGGCGAAGTTGTCGCCAAATGGGGGCTTCTCGTGCTCGCTTGATGATGGAAGTGTGGATTGGATAGGAGTAATGGTATGACGAATATTTTTGTTGGTAACCTTTCATTTCGTGCGACGGAAGCTGAACTGCGGGATGCATTTTCCCAATACGGCGATGTAAGCAAAGTCAGTATCGTTATGGATCGCGAAACCGGCCGATCGCGCGGTTTTGCATTCGTTGAAATGAGCAATGCGAACGAAGCACACGCAGCGATTCAAGGGCTCAACCAATCGATGATTGGTGACCGCACAATCTCGTGCAACGAAGCACGCGAACGCGAAAGCCGTCCTTCGGGCGGTGGTGGCGGATACGGCGGGGGCCGTGGTGGTAACGGCGGCGGTTACGGCGATAAGCGAGAGCATTCGCCTCGCGGACCACGATACTAAGTCGCAAGAAAATAAAGTTGCGCATCGCGTGACAAATACGAAATCATCGAGCCGACATTCATTTTGGATGCCGGCTCTTTTCGTTTCTGTCGCTACGCTCCCTTGATCGGTTGCTACATTCACAAGGACTCCCCGCCAATCTCCGCATGGCTTAAAATGTTGTTGCCGTTTAACCCTTGAGAAACCGAGCAATAAGCGAGACGACTATGGACCAAAAGACGGTTGAGAAGCTGGAATTGAAAATCGAAGAAGCCATGATTGAGATCATTGTGAAAATGGGATTGAAAAAACTTCCTCTTTTACCCAGCCATCAAACGCTTCACTTGATGGCCAAAGCCGCAGTGGCGGTCTATGAAGCAGCTGTGGTCAATCAGCGATTGGAAGAGTGACTCGTTGATCGGGGATTACCACTATCCCCGACGATTGACTACCCAAACCTCAGCGGGTGCCCCCCGTCAGTTGGGGGCGTTCATGAACCTCTCGTGCACTCATGATGGTGGTGTGTGGAGTAGCCATTGATTTGCTTCGGGTTTGCATCGCCCTTGTCTCGCTCAGAGGAACGGTGTTCGTGGGTGGGGGTGAATCCGATTCGCGGTCCTAATGGCCACTATTTTTCCTGAGTCACTATTTAAGTAGATGTGTAAACCCTTGGTGACACTCCGTCCCTAAAGTCTGGTTTCTTGAAGAGTCGTTCTTCTTGTTCCGGCCCTTGTCTTTACCCTACACTGCTATGTTTAGTTTTTTGTGAAAGAGACTAACCGGTCGCTTGAGTGTCTATTGCACATTGATCAAAATCTAGTTCACCCAACGGGTCGCGGAGAGGTCTGTAATGCGTAACAAACGAAAATGTTCATCGGGTTCAATATCCCTCAATCGCACTCCACGTCTCGAAAGCCTCGAATCTCGATCTCTTCTGGCCGCCGATGCGTTCGTGGGTCTGCGACACAATTTGATCAACCCCTCCGATGTTAATATGGACGGGACCGCTTCACCCATCGACGCACTCATGATCATCGATGAACTTAATCGTTCAGGTAAACCCAGCGGTTCGCAATCCCCAATGATGGCCGATACAAACAATGATGGATTTGTGAGCCCTGTTGATGTATTGATTGTGATCGATAACCTCAATTCTGAATTCGTCAAGAATATGCCGAACCCGAACTTTGGCGGTGGAGCAGGGGGTGGGGCAGGTGAAGATCCACAAAGCGAAGTGACGGCGGTTGATGACACCCAACTGGTCTACGTATCCGTCGATGCGGTGATTAAGCCTGAAATCGAAATCGACGTGCTGATGAACGATATCGGCCAGAATCTGAAAATTGTTCAAGCTGGTATGGCAGCAACCGGGACGGTTTCCATCCGACCTTCTTCCTCCAATCCCGGTAACATCGTCTTGGTCTACACCCCGAATGAATCTAGTGCCAATTACGATCGATTCCTCTATATGATAGAGTCGAGCGATGGGAGGCGTTCAGCTGCATTTGCATCGATCAAATACGAAGTTCAGCAGGATTCGAATGTGAACTTTGAACTGATTATGCCCGAGGTTGCAGAAGGTTCCGCAGGAAATGAAATAAACTTCCGGAACGCAGATGCTTCTCCGCAGATCCAATTCAATTTTGCGGGGTTCTCCGGCGCCCAAGTCGGCGTCTACCTCACATGGGAGTTCCCCGAAGGCTTCTCGGTTGGCCAACGATTTTTAGGTGAGTTGCTCTCCCGTAGTACAACTCAGATGGCGACGCTTTATCCCACAGCCGGGGGCGGTGTTTGGATCGTCGGGGAGATCGCCGGCGTGAACCGTATCCTTGCAAACCTATTCTATAAGCC